>JAGWRX010000204.1 GCA_028876395.1 Acidobacteriota bacterium | reverse complement strand
TACACGCGGGGCGAGGGCGTGCTGCACTTCTCCGGCGGCCCCGGCTACATGGCCCAGGACGTGCACATCCGCGATATCGTTAAGTACACGGATTACAAGCGGTTCGGGTCGACCTCGAAGATCATTTACGAGGGGCAGGACATTACGCCGCAGAACCCGCCGAATCAGCAACCTAACCCGGAGCCGAAACAGAAATAGCCCCACTCGAGCCTGGTCTTCGTCAATCACTTCGGGGTTCAATCACGAAGCGTTCGGAGGCGTGAACACAGACCATGTGGAGCCGTTCGTCGCCGATGGTGGTAAAGCGGTGCGGCGTTGCCGGCGCGATGACGACGATGTGCCGGCGCCGTACGGCGCGCCTTCAAACTCGACTGCCGCGATTGCGCCCTGGCGCTGATCGCAACGATGCAGGATGTCGGGATCGCCGCCTAGCGCTACCCCTGAGGCGGTGGCGGAGCCGGAGTGAGGCCGTGGCGGCGCATGATTTCGCCCATTTTCACCCGGTCCGGCGGCCCGCCAGCCGACGCGTTGATGACCTCGGCAGACTCGCGGAAATACTGCGGACCGATCGCAGCCGGCGTGACAACGCAGAATACCTTTACCTCGCGGTCGGTGTTGTTGTCGAAGCGGTGAATGGCGCCTCGCGGAATGCAGAGGGCCTGCCCCGGCCCGACATCAATTTGCTTGCCGTCCACGGTCCAGGTCAACACTCCCTCGATGCCGTAGATTGTTTCCTCGTAATGGTCGTGGCTGTGCGCCGGAGCCGCCAGGCGCTGGGCGCCCGGCACAACGACCTCAAAGGCCGCGATGCTGCCGGTGGAGTTTTCTCCGGTAACGAGGAAGCGTACGGCGAGCGGGCCGAGATGGATGGTTTCCTCGGCAGGATTGACGCCGATGTCGACGGTTTGCTGTGTCATGGGTTTCTCCGTTTGTCGATTCCGATTTGAGCCCGTCATGCCGGGGGAAGAAGCACAAGTCCATACCGGGGGCCAGCCGCGAGCGACCGGGCTATCAACTCCCTGCTGGCGGGCGGCGGCGGGGCGGAACGGTCCACAGCGGGATCAAACACTTCCGCAAAGAAGTTCTCAAGGCCCGCCGGCGTGATCAGAACCAGGGCCTTTGCAGTCACATCGCCGGTGTTCTTGAAGGAATGAGCGATTCCACGGGGAAGAAAAGCATAGTCCCCCGGCGATGCAATGAGTGTATCCCCGCCCACTTGAATCGTCAGCGTGCCTTCGAGAAGGTGGAACGATTCATCTTCCCGGTGGTGGATGTGCGGCGGCGGGCCTCCGCCCGGCGGAACGGACATCTCCGCCAGGAAAAAGGCGCCACCCGTCTCCTTGCCCGTGAGGATAAACGTCATCTGATTGCCGGGGCCCCAGTAGGCCGGGCCGGTTCCCGCGGCCACGTACCTGGGCTGGCCTGGCCGCGACGGGGTTTCGGTTCCCTTTGCGCCCGCGGCGCCAGCCTGTTGCGTGGATTGCTGCAAAGCTTGCGATGCGGACTCGCCAGTGGAATTCGCGGGCTTGCCGATGGCTTGGGTTGTCATTTGCGCCTCCCTTGGGTAAACTTTGTTTACCGAAGAGCTATGGTAAACATGGTTTACTTGGAGCGTCAATGACTTTTTCGCAAGAAAATTTGCCTGACAAAACGGGGGGTATGCTCATCGGCGCTCTGCTGCGGGTTCCGGCGCAGGCAATCCACCGCCGTATCATCAAGGAACTCAATGCGGCGGGTTTTGAGGGGATGAGCATGCCGCACATGGCGGTGCTGCGGTTTCCTAGTCCGGATGGTGTTCGTCCGGGAGTTCTTGCGGAGCGCGCGGGGATGAGCAAGCAGGCCATGAACCGGCTGCTGGGGAGCCTCGAGGATCTCGGCTATCTTGTCCGGTCCGACGCGCCGGAGGAGGGCCGCGCGCGCATTGTGCGTTTTACGGAACGCGGGCACGCCGCGTACGCCAAGGCCGTGGAGACACTCCGCGAGATTGAGCGCGAATGGAGCGCTGAGCTGGGGCCCGGGGATTTTGCCCAGCTCAAGGAGCTGCTTTACCGCGTCTGGAAGAGCCCTTTGACGCGGTAGCCGGGGGCTTTCGCAGACGGTCAGGAAAGGGGTTGGTCCTGGATGGCGGCGTCGGGGCCCCACCTCGATGTCCCCGCATACCTACCCCGGGCCGTGGGCCGCCCAGCCGAAGTGACTCGGGTCACCGCTTTTCTTCAGTGTCCACGTCTAACATGGTTCGCCGAACTGGTCCGGCAACCTGCCGGCAATCGGGGTTCGTGGGAGGGTCACATGAAAATCCTTCTGCCCGTTGATGGTTCTGAATACAGCAAGGCCGCGGTTCACGAGCTTCTCAGCAGGCCGTGGCCAGCCGACACCCAGGTTGAGGTGCTTTCCGTGGCGCATCCCACACCGGAATATCTTGATCCGCGGATGGTCGCAAGCGCCATTCACGTTGAATCCCTGGAACGGGAGATGAAGCGGGCGCGCCAGAATGTGGATGAGGCGGCTGGAGCGATCAGGCAGGGCGCTGCCCTGCTGGATGTGTCCACAAAGATTCTGGAAGGCTCTCCGAAAGAGGCGATCCTGCGGGAAGCGGCTGCATGGGGCGCTGACCTGATCATGCTGGGATCACATGGATATGGGTTTGCCATGCGTTTCCTGCTGGGGTCTGTGTCGCATGCTGTCGCGCTGCATGCGCCATGCTCGGTGGAGATTGTGCGTTCCCGTACGGCGGAAGCAGGGCCGAAGAGTTGAGAGGAGACTCGCCTTGCGGGGAACCTTGACCGTGCGGCTCACATGTCTTTGGCCAATGATTGGCATTGCGCCGCGCGAACGGCGTCTGTCATCGGCTGGCTGAATCGAGTTCGAAAGCTTTTCCCATCTAATAGAAGAGATACTTGCGCCAGCGGTCGTCGCCGCGGCCCAGCATGCGCATGATCTGGCGGCTGGTGTGGAGCGAAAAGGGGCGCGGCTCGCGCAGCAGAATCATGTCGTCGATTTCATGGAGCATGCGATTGCCCTTGCGGCGGTTGCAGGCGTGGCAGCAGGCGACCAGGTTTTCCCAGGTGGAGTTGCCGCCGCGGGAGCGGGGAATCACGTGGTCCAGCGTCAGCTCGCCGGAGGGCAGCACGACGCCACAGTACTGGCAACTGTTGCGGTCGCGCAGCAGGATATTTTTGCGCGAGAGGGCGCGGGTCTGGTGCGGGATGCGCCGGTATTCAAGCAGGCGGATGACGGAGGGCATGGCGATGCGGCTGCGCTGGGCGTGGAGGGTGAGGCCGTGCTCCTCCTCAGTGCGGGCGATGCCT
>JAGWRX010000203.1 GCA_028876395.1 Acidobacteriota bacterium | reverse complement strand
TGGAGCAGCTGATCGAGTCGCGGCTTTTTATCGACGATACGGCGGGCATTTCGCTGGCGGAGATGCGGGCGAAGGCGCGGCGTTTGAAGCAGAACCACGGCGGGCTGGACCTGATTGTGGTGGACTATCTGCAGTTGATGTCTGCCACGCTGCCCTCGGCGGGCGGCAAGCGGTACGAGAACCGGACGCAGGAGGTGTCGGCGATTTCGCGGGGACTGAAGGCGCTGGCCAAGGAGCTGCACGTGCCGGTGGTGGCGCTTTCGCAGCTCTCGCGCGCCAGCGAGCGGCGCGGAGACGACAAGCGCCCGATGCTGAGCGACCTGCGCGAGTCGGGCTCGATTGAGCAGGATGCGGACGTGGTGGCGTTTATACATCGCGAGGCGTACTACAACCGCGACGAGGAGATGTCGGAGTCTGACAAGGCAAAGTCGGAGATCATCCTGGCCAAGCAGCGCAACGGACCGACGGGCACGGTCTACCTGAATTTCACTTCGCGCCTGACGCGTTTCGACAACCCCGCCTCAGAACACGAAGGCTGAGGCAGCGGCGTCATGGCTCATTGAGGATCAGCACGACGCGGCCGGTGATGAGTTCGTGGGGCGAGGCGTCGGCTTCAAGTTCCAGCAAGTCTACGGGGAAAGCGATGTTGTGCGGGCGCAGGACGAGCCGCTCGGCAAGGTAGTCCACGTAGCGCAGGGCGAGGCGGGCCTGATTGCGCACCGCGTAGAGGTTGGGGCGATTGGGACGGTAGGGCACGAGCGAGTTGTAGTGGCGATCGATGACCGCGATGGCTTCCGGTAGAACGAGCGGGTCCATGGGCATTGCATCGGCAGGGGGGATGTGGACGGCAACAAACCGCTGCCAGGTGCGCCGCGTGGCGGAGGCGCGCGCGCGGATGGCCTGGAGCGCGCCGGAAGGCAGATGGAGCATCGACTGGACGGCGGTGGGCCGGATGTTGGGCTCGAACAGCGCCACACTGTGCGAGACCACGGGGACGGTGCTCAACTCCGATTGCATGTGCAATGCGGCGGAGTGGTGGTTGGAGGGCAGGAGGTCGCCTGCCGCCATGTGCTGCGCGGCAAGGATTCGGTCGATGGCCTCGATCGAAAGCTGACGGCGGTTGCGGAGGAAGTTTGACAAATGGGCTTGCCCGAAGCCGGTTTGCCGCGCCAGAAGAGAGACGCTGAGCGTACCCCGCCGTATTCTGCGGAGCAGTTCCGCGCGGAGACGCTCATGCATCTGGGTAAAGTTCATCTGTGGAAAATATTCCCCCAGCAATAGAGATAAGAGGCTGCAGTTTGCGTGCAGCAAAGTTCTTTAGGCTATTCGGCCTTATTTTTCGCGGTCTGGCCGAAGAATGGAAAGCACTGGGGAGGAAAGAACCAAGGTTGCATTGACGCAAGAAAAACAGACTTCTAGATTGGCTTTACTCTATCTCGCACAGGTATGGGGAAATTCTAAGGAGAAGCACTTCAAAGGTAAAAACCTAGAGAGGAATTATTGTACCTCTCTGCACGGGCCAATGAACACACACGGTTGGATTTCGGTCCAATTGGCCATTTTTCCCGCCCGCAGGCGCTCGGCAGAGGCGCCAACGGCAGACTCGTCGAGAAAATTCCAGGATCTGCGCGCTATGAGCATGACAAGAAACGAGAGAACACAGGTGGCAATCCTCCATCAGAACATCAGAATTCTGAGTAGCCGTTCCTTGTTCTCTTCACCCCGCCGCAATGCGTTGATCCGACTGAGCCGGCGGGAGCGGACGATTTCACGGAGAGTTCGTCATGGAATTGCGCGTTCAATTGAAAATTTGCGAGAGTTGCGGCTGTCTTTGGTACCGCGCCCAAACTGAAGGTGGTGTGTATTGCAGGGAGTGTGAAGAGAAACTGAGGGAGTTTCCCTCTCCGGAGAGTAGAAAGCGGCGTGGACGGCCGTCGCGCAAGCCGCTGGTGAGGGTATGGGCGGTGGCGCAGGCAGCTGGAGGTGCGGAATGAGCGCAGCATTCCAGTTGCCGATGGTATGGGGAGCGAGCGGACCGGGGACAGGGTGGTCTGCCCGGCCGGGATCGGAGCAGGAAAGGGCGGCGTCGAAACCGCCTGCCAAGGCCGCGGACAAGTGGCCCGAAGCCTTGCCCGATGTGAGTCTGGCGTTCTACAGGAAGCACACGGAAAGCCTGCTCCGGCGTTATCTTTACGCGTCGATGCAGGTGGGCCGGGCTCCGTCCATTCTGGGCGACCCGGTGGCGCGGGGATGGGCCTCAAGCCGGCCCATCCGGACCTTCGAGGATGCAGTCATTTTTGTCCTCGACGTGGAGAGATGCCTTGACCGGCTCGGCGCGCTCGACCGCCAGATGCTGAGCAGGGTAGTTCTTCAGGAGTACACGCAGGCCGAGGCAGCGGCTTTGATGGGCATGAGCCTGCGTGCGATGTCCTACAAGTTTCCCCAGGCTTTGGACCGCTTGACGGAACGCTTGCTTGACAGCGGACTTCTGGTACTTCCTGACTAATCAGGCAATGGAGCAAATTGGGGAGGGGAGCGTCCGGCGGGCGCTCCCCTTTTCATGTCCGCGCCGATGGGACGGGTTTCTCTGGTATTGTGGACGCGTCCCGTTCAATGAATCCGCAGTGCACGTCAGAAATTGATTTTCCAAACGAGGAGTCCGGTTCATGCATTCCATCGTCCGCCATACCGCCTGCCTGCTTGTGATGCTTCCGGTCTCGCTGGCCGCGCAGCAGCCGGCCGCCCTGCCGACCACCGCAGCCGAAGCGCCCACCCGCGACACGAGCTACATTGACGCGCAGGGCACGGCGCATGTGACGCGCGTTGTGCCGATACCGCAGACCATCAGCCCGCAGGCACAGAAGACACTGCTGCGGGCGGAGCCGGACCAGGGACCGCCGGAGCCACTTGCCCTGCGCCGCAGCCGGACCGACGCCTGGGCCGAGCGCGCCGCCGCGGAATGGAGCAAGCTGTGCCCCAACACGCTGGTGAATACGACGGTTGCGGGCGTTCCCGTGCGCATTGTGATGCCGGAGGGCGTGCCCGCGAACCATCGCGACATGGTTCTCTTGAACATCCACGGCGGGGGCTTCAATTCGGATTCGGGGTCGTATACCGAGTCGATTCCGATTGCGGGCTACTCGAAGATCAAGGTAGTGGCCGTGCTCTATCGGCTGGCGCCGGAGCATCCGTTCCCGGCGGCGGTGGATGATTCGGTGGCGGTGTACAAGGAACTGCTGAAGACTTACAAGCCGGACCATATCGTGATTTACGGGACGTCGGCAGGGGCCATTCTGACCGGCGAGGTGGCTGTCCGGCTGAAGCAGCTGGGACTGCCGATGCCGGCGGCGCTGGGGATCTTCAGCGGGCTGGGCGATTTTGCGCGCGACGGCGATTCGCGGTCGCTGTTTTCGCTGCGCGGCCTCGCGGGGCACCTGGATCCGCCAAAGGACGGGCCGCATGACTCATCCTACGTGGGCAATACGGACGCGAAGGACCCCGTGCTTTCGCCTGTCTACGCGAACCTGCAAGGGATGCCGCCAACGCTGTTCGTGACCAGCACGCGGGATATGCTGCTGAGCGGGACGGTCAACCTGCACCGCGCATTCCTGAATGCGGGCGTGGACGCGCGGCTGGTGGTCTTTGACGCCCTGCCGCACGCCTTCTGGTATAACCAGGCGCTGCCGGAGTCCATCGAAGCCAACCACATGATGGCGGACTTCTTTGTGAAGCACCTGGGCAGGTGAGCCCGCGTCAGCCGGTGATTGTGAGGACCGGGCAGGGCGCGTCCGCGATGAGGCGGAAGGCTCCCGAGGTGCGCATCTCCAGGCCGAGGTGGGAGGACTTGCGGATACCGAGCACGAGAAGATCGACGCTGTGCTCCACGATGTGCGCCAGAATCCGGTCGTGCGCCTTGCCGGTTTTCACGAAGGTGTGGGGGTTGCAGAAATCCCGGACATGCTGGGGCGCCAGCTGGTCGAGTGCGTGGTAATAGTGCTTTTCCAGCTCGGCTGCGCGGTTGGGATCCTCCGGGAAGTTCTCGGGAATGACGTTGAGCACGTCGAGATCGCTGCCCGCGGCCTCAGCAAACGTGAGCGCATAGACGGCTGCATGAGCGGCCGCAGGGGACAGGTCAGTGGCGTAAAGAATCCGGCGGAAGGGCAGAGTTCCAGCGGATGTTCGCGGCGCGCGCGGTCCGACGGTAAGGCACGGCCAGCGGGTGGAACGCAGAATTTTTTCAGCGACTGACCCAATGAGCTCGTGCTCGATGATTCCGGCGCCGTGCGTGCCCAGGACGATGAGCGCTGGAGCGTGCTTTTCCGCGAGCGCCGGAATGACCTGGTGCGGATTGCCTTCGAGCAGAACAGGGACGGCTTTGAGCGTGCCGGAACTGAGCGCATTGGCCTTCTGCGTGAGCTGCGCCAGAAGGTCTTCTCTCTGCCGGCTCGTCTTCCGCTGGCCCGTCTCGACCTCCATGGCAGCCTGGGTGAGCAGAAAGGCGTGGGTCACAAGCAGCGAAGCCGCGAAATGGCCGGCCAGGAGCCGGGCGTAGTTTCCGGCGTTTTCAGAACAGGTGGAAAAGTCGGTTGCAAAGACAACCGCGTTGACGCTGATTTCCGGTCGATCGCCCACAATTGGCACCGTGTCTGTCTCCCTTGTCATCCGGCCGGGCAGGCGCGGGCGGTTCTTTTATTGTCAGCTGTTTTCAGGAATCGGCGTTACGGGGATGCGCAGAGCCGAGTTGAAGCGCGAGAAGAACTCGAAGGCCGCGGCCACGCCGGTCAGTTCGACGATCTGCGGAGGGGTGAAGTGGATGCGCACGGCTTCAAACGCCTGTTCATTGACGGCGTGGCCGGACTGGTGAAGCAGAGCTGCGTAGCGGAAGCCGGCCTTCTCCTTCTCAGTAAAGGGGCCCGTCTCGAAGGAGTTGATGCTATCCACCTGCTCCGGAGAGGCGCCGCGTTTGAGAGCCAGCAGGCGGTGCGCGCTGATGCAGTAGCCGCACTCGTTCAGCGAGGCCACGCGGGTGGCGATGAGTTCCTTGTACCAGGCGGGCAGCGCGCCCTCGCCCATGAGCGGCTTGAGCAGCGCGGGAACGCCCAGCGCCAGCCCCGGGACATTGGCCAGCGCCTTGAACATGTTGGGCACCACGCCGCGATCGCGCAGCAACTGGTCATACAGCGCGGCGACTTCGGCGGGAGTCTGGTCGCGCTCCAGCAGGGGAACGCGGGGTTCGGAGGCGGATTCTGCGGTCATCGGGACTCCGGAAAATGCGTACGCTCTATCCGGTCTCATTCATGCAGACGATTCAATCCCTGCCCATTGCGAGACATGCAGCCAAGGCAGGGTCTGTTTCCTCGGCGAATCAATGCAGACGGTCGATGAGGCCGGTTCCAGTGTAACTCTGCCGGCGCGGGTCCTGCTCCGGCAAGGTTCCAAAAGAAAACTGCGTCGCGAAACGGGAATTTTTGTTTGACGAAGTGCGGGCTGCGGGGCCTTCGAGCTTGAGCGGCGTTTGCGCTGGGCATAGGTTTCAGGTCAGGCGGCCCGGCTGTCGAAGGCTGCCGGCTGGCCGCCGCACGGACCCTGTTCGCCATGGTGAAGACAGAAAAACGGATTCAAGCGCTGACCGGCGGATTGGCCGAGGCTGCGTTGGGCTTTCAGCGGATGCTGGAGCAGAACCCATGCCAGCCGGAGGCGCTGGTGGGCATGAGTCTGGTGGCGCTGGCCAGCAGCCAGTCCGCGGCCGCCGTGACGATGGCGCGCGTCGCCGTGGCCGCCGCGCCGCGGATGGGTACTGCCTGGGTGACGCTGGGGCAGGCGCTGAAGGCCGCCGGGCAAATGAGCGAGGCGGAGCGGGCGTACGAAGAGGCCATCCGGCTGGACGGCATGAACGCGCTGGCGAGGACGGGCCTGGGCGAGCTGATGCTGGCCACGGGCCGCGCGGAGCAGGCGCTGCGGGAGTACGACCTGGCCCTGCGCAGGCAGCCCGCGATGGCCGCCGCCCACATGGGTCTGGGCCACGCGCTGGCTTGCCTGTGCCGGGATGCCGAGGCGCTGGAGCGATACGAGCAGGCACTGGCCTTTCAGCCGCGGATGGCCGAGGGCGAGTTTGCCGCCGGGTTTGTGCTGGCGCGGCTGGGCAGGGTTAAGGATGCCGCAATCCGCTACCGGCGGGCGCTGGCGCTGCGCCCGGACTTTGCCGCGGCGTGGATGAACCTGGGCTGCCTGCTGCGCGAGCAGGGAGCCGATGTGTATGCCGAGGCGGCACTGCGCCGGGCTGTTGAGCTTCGCCCGGACATGATTGCGGGATGGGTGAATCTGGCACAGCTTGCGCGGGACCGGTGCCGCCCGGACGAGGCCGAGGCACAGCTGCGAAGGGCCCTTGAACTGGATGAGAGAAGCCTGCCGACGCTGATTGCGTGGTGCCAGTTTCGTGCGGCGGAGCGCGATCTGGCGGGAGCGTGGGAGTGGCTGCGCCGGGCTTTGGAGCAAGCCCCGGACCACGCCGAGGCCGTGAATATGCAGGGCATTCTGCTGCATACGGAAGGGCGGTTTGCCGAGGCGGTCGAGGCTTTTGAGCGCGCCGAGGCGCTGGGCAGCCGGGCAGCCCTGTCGAATCGCGGCAACAGCCTGATGGAGCTGCGCCGGGTGGATGCGGCGTTGCGCTGCCACGAGGCGGCGGTGGAGCGCGACCCGCACAACGCCGGCGCGGAATACAATCTTGCGCTCATGCGGCTTCGGCTGGGCGACTGGGAACGCGGCTGGGCTGGATATGAGGCGCGCTGGCGCTTCCGCGAGGTGCACCGCGCGCCGATGGTGTTTCGGGTGCCGCGCTGGCGGGGCGAGCCGCTCGAAGGCCGCCGGATTCTGTTGCACGCCGAGCAGGGGCTGGGGGACACGATTCAGTTTTGCCGCTATGCGGCGCTGGTGGTGGCGCGCGGCGGAGCGGCGATTGTGCAGGTGCACGAGCCGGTGGAGCGGCTGATGCACTCGCTGGCCGTGGTGCGCGCCGGGGAGGCGCGGGTTGCACGGCTGGGCGCGGAGCCGCCGGCCTTTGACCTGGAGTGTCCGCTGATGAGTCTGCCGGCTGTCTTCGGCACGACGGTGGAGACTGTTTCCTGGACGGGCGCGTACCTGGGCGCGGACCCGGCGCTGGCGGAGGAACGGCGGGCGCAGCTTGAGGGCATCGGAGCGGGGCTGCGCGTGGGTGTGGCGTGGGCGGGCAATCCGCGCTACAAGGCCGACCGGCAGCGGTCAACGACATTGCAGACGCTTCTGCCGCTGCTGCGCGCGCATGATGTGCGCTGGATCTCGCTGCAGAAGGGCGAGGCTGCGGAGCAACTCGCGGGATTGCCCTGCGACGTGATGGTGCGGGACGGGAGCAGCCGGGAGCGCGACCTGGCCGAGACGGCGGCGCTGGTGGCGATGCTGGACCTGGTGATTACGACGGATACCTGCATTGCGCACCTGGCGGGAGCGATGGGCAAGCCGGTGTGGATTCTGCTGCCGCATCTGGCCGACTGGCGATGGATGGAGGAGGCGGAGACGACGCCGTGGTATCCGACGGCGCGGCTGTTTCGACAGAGCCTACCGGGCGACTGGGCCGGTGTACTGGAGCGGGTTATTGCGGCTCTTGATTCGTTTGGCCGGGCAGCAGGCTGGCACGGACACGCTGCATGATGCCGAGGTAGAAGGCGAGGTTGTGGATGGTGTTGAGCGTGGCGCTCAGCGGTTCGCCGGACTGCATCAGGTGGCGCAGATAGGCGCGCGAGTAGCGGCGGCAGACCATGCAGTCGCAGGCGGGGTCGGGCGGGTTCTGGTCTTCGGCGTAGCGCTGATTCTTGATGTTGACGCGGCCCTCGCTGGTGAAGAGCAGGCCGTGGCGGGCGGCGCGGGTGGGCAGCACGCAATCCATCATGTCCACGCCCATGCGGGCGTACTGCTCGATTTCGTCGGGATAGCCCACGCCCATGAGGTAGCGCGGCTTGTCGGCGGGCAACAGCGGGAGGACTTCGGCAATCATCTCCAGGGTGAGGTGGCGGGGCTCGCCCACGCTGAGGCCGCCGATGGCGTAGCCGTCAAAGTCCATCTCGACGAGGCGCTGGGCGCTTTCGCGGCGCAGGTCGAGGTGGGTGCCGCCCTGGACGATGCCGAAGAGGCTCTGCGTCTGGCCGGCGAAGTCGTTGTGCCAGGGCACTTCATGCTGGTGGGCGCGGAAGTGATCGAGGGAGCGGCGGGCCCAGGCCATGGTGAGGCGCAGGCTCTCCTGCGCACGCTCGCGGGTGGCGGGGTACTCGGTGCACTCGTCGAAGGCCATGGCGATGTCCGCGCCGAGAGCGATCTGCACATCCATGGAATGTTCAGGCGTAAAAGTGTGCGAACTCCCATCGAGGTGCGAGCGGAAGCGGACGCCCTCGTCGGTGACTTTGCGCAGGCTGCTGAGCGAGAAGACCTGGAAGCCGCCTGAGTCGGTGAGCATGGCGCGCGGCCAGCTGATGAAGCGATGCAGGCCGCCCATGCGGCGAATGGCCTCGTGGCCGGGGCGCAGGTAGAGGTGGTAGGTGTTGCCGAGGATGATCTGCGCGCCGAGGGACTCGACGATATCCTGCGGGACGGCCTTGACGCTGCCGGCGGTGCCGACGGGCATGAAGACGGGGGTTTCGACGACCTGATGGGGCAGGTGCATGCGCGCGCGGCGGCCGCCCGACGGCGCGGTGTTGAGCAGGGTGAAGTCGAGGCCCATCTGTTGATTTTACCGGGCGCGTTTAACGGGAGGCGCGCCAGAGCTCGCTCTGGACGGGGATAACGGCGTGGGCTTCGTCTGGAGAATGGGCGAGAAGGGCGGCGAGCAATTCGGCAATGGTCTGGCCGCTGCGCGGATCGCGAAGGTCGGGGGCAATTTCGTTGAGCGGGACGAGGACGAAGGCACGCTGGGCGAGACGCGGGTGGGGAATCTGGAGGTGTGCCTCGCCGAGGACGTAGTCGCCGAAGAGGAGGATGTCGAGGTCGAGAGTGCGGGGGCCGTTGGGGATGCCTGCGGAGCGGTCGCGGCCGAAGTCCTTCTCGATGGCAAGCAGGCGCTCAAGCAGCGTGCGCGGGGCGAGGCCGGTTTCAAGCGCAATGGCGGCATTGAGGAAGCGGGGCTGGTCGGCGAGACCGACGGGCGCGGTGGAGTAGAGCGAGGAGCGCGTGACGATGCGGCCAAGGGAAGCGAGGCGCTCGGCTGCGGCGGCGAGTGTGGCTTCGGGCGGACCGGCATGGCTGGCCAGATTTGCGCCGAGGCCGATGTAGGCGGTGTGCATTGCTTTCAGGGTATCGCGGGCGGAGGGGGCGAGCAGCGGACATCTGGCAGCGCCGATTCTGGTAGCATCCTTTTCGGAGAACTTTTCAGGATGGATTCCCTCACGACTGCGGGCCTTGGCGCCCGCCGCAATGAAGATATCGCTCTCGACCTGCTGAAGTTTGTTGCTGCCACGGCCGGTGTGGGTCGCCCTGCCGCGCCCTCGACGGGGTTCAGCGGAGCCACGGCGCCCAAGCCGGAGGAGCACGTGACGCAGTTGCTTGAGCTTTATGGCCGCTGCCTGAAGGCAGTGGAAGGCAAAGGGGCGCAGGCATAGCCGGCGAACCCATCTTGCGCGTTGCTGTTGCCGGGGCCGGAGCCTTCGGGCGGAACCACCTCCGCGTGTATCGCGAGCTGGAGACGGCGGGGCTGGGCGTTGCGCTGGCGGCGGCCGTGGAGCCGGATGCGGTGCGCGCAGCTGAGACGGCGAAGAAGTACGCGATTCCCGTGTATGCGACGGTGGACGAGTTGCTGGCCGCGGACCTGCGTCTGGATGCGGCCAGTGTGGCGGTGCCCACGGTGCGGCATCACGCGGTGGCTTCCGCGCTGCTCGATGCGGGCCTGGACCTGCTAGTGGAGAAGCCGCTGGCGGCGACGCTGGCGGAGGCCGATGAGCTGGTGGCGCTGGCCGAGCGGAAGGGCCGGATTCTGCAGCCGGGGCATCTGGAGCGGTTCAATCCTGCGGTGCTGGCCGTGGAGCCGAAGCTGCGCCGGCCGATGTTTTTTGAGGCGCACCGGCTTTCGGTGTTCACGCCGCGCTCGCTGGACGTGGATGTGGTGCTGGACCTGATGATCCACGACCTGGACATTGTGCTGACGTTTGCGCACTCGCCGGTGCGCGAGGTGCGCGCCGTGGGCCTGCCGATTGTCTCGCCGAAGGTGGACATCGCCAATGTGCGGGTGGAGTTCGAGTCAGGCTGCGTGGCGAACTTTACGGCGTCGCGGGTTTCGACGGAGCGGGTGAGGAAGCTGCGCTTCTTTGAGCCGCGGCAGTACGTCTCCATTGATTACGCTCGAAGAGATTTGCTGGTGATTCGGCTGGATGGGAGCGTGCCCGCCGAGCTTGCGGCGGCCATTGCCGCGGGCAAGGTGGACGCGAAGGCGCTGGCTGAGCTTGCGGCGGGGGCGGGTACAGGCCCGGCGCCAGGACTGTCGCTGAACAAGCCCGCGGTGACGCCGGGCGAACCGCTGCGGCTGGAGATGGAATCGTTTCTGGATGCGGTGCGGATGCGTCGCGAGCCCCACGTGACCGCCCGCCAGGGCCGCGATGCACTGGCGCTGGCGCTGGAGATTCAGGCCGCGATGGCCGCCCATGCCGAGCGCGCGGGCCTCAAGGACTTCTTCGAGCCGGGCGCGTAAATCTCAAGCCGACTCAGGCAATTCCCAGCACTTGGTTCACAGAGCCCACAATATATTTCCACACAAGGTAGTAGCCCGCCAGGGCGCAAAGGAATGCGGGAACGATGAGCGCATAGGGCACATGGCAGGCATGGAACCAGGTGACTCCGTTCGACCCCAGAGCGAGGATGCCCAGGCACCTGGCCACCAGAGCCCCCGCAGGCATCAGGAGGATAGGCAAGAGCATGCCGTGATACTCGATCGCCAAACGGGTGCGTGCATGGGAGCCGAGCCAGAGCATGTTCCAAAGCCCCCAGAGCAGCGGTACCAGCGCCATGGGGAAGACAATGGCGCGCTCGATGGGAACCGGAACCTGAAGCACCAGCCGGATCACAATGAATCCGGCGAGCATGAGGGGCAGCACAAGCGTGGGTACAAAGACGCCCGCCAGGAATGCGCGTAGATAAGGATGCGTGTTCATTGGAACCTCAGCTTCTGCGGAGCGACGCGCCCCGCTGGTTCACAGGTAGTAGAGAAACACAGGAATCGACGCTGGGAAAAAGGCGGCAAAGGTCACCAGGCCGCTGGCCAGCACCCAATCAAACCATGGTGGCGCGGCGCGTTGCGCGTCCACTCGCCGCAGCACGGCCGGCCACAGGTCGTGTCCCGGTTCGGCGTCCGCCACTGGCGGCAGTGCCTGTTTGAGCAGTTTCTTCGTGCGATCCTCGTCGTGTGTATTCATGGTGTGATCCCCTGCTGCTGCAAATCCTTCCGGAGCAAACGAAGCGCGCGAAAGACGCGCACTTTCACTGCCGCGACAGAGATGCCGAGCGCCGCAGCCACTTCCTTGTGAGGCAGCTCTTCCACGACTGCGAGCACAGCCGCAACCCGCAGCCGGGGCGGAAGGCGGGCGAACGCCAGCGCAGTGCTGCGGCGGATTTCAGCCGAGACGCCGGGATCGCCTGGAGCCGGTGCAGGCAAATCCGCGGGCAATTCTGATTCAGTCTTCCGGCTTCGCAGCCAGTCCAGCGCAGCGTGCGTGGCAATCGAGCGAGCCCATGCCTCGAATCCGCGCGAGGGTTCAAAGCGGGCGTGAGCCCGGTAGATGCGCCAAAAAGTCTCCACGGTCAGGTCCTCGGCCACTGCAGGGTTGCGCACGATGCGCAGGAGCCAGCCGTACACGGCGCGCTGATGGAGGTGGAAGAGCGTCTCGAAGGCGTTCTCGAAGGTTTCGGGGCAGCCCTGCCGGAACTCGTCCAGGACGTTGCTTTCGCCGTTCGGCATCCGTCCTTCCCCCCTTCTACCAACCCTTACGCGCCTTGCAGCAGAAAGGTTACACGGAAGCGGCAGCAGAGGAGGAGACAGGCGCAAAGGACGTGCCCGGTCAGGGCCTGACATGGACTCGTCTGCTTTCAAAATAAAGCGATTTTTCATTAGAAAGAAATCGTATTCTCGCCTTGCTTGACAAGAGCTTTCCCGGCCAATTAGCGTTGGCTCCCTGAGTGCAGGTTGTCTATTCACTGACCCGGAATGAATGGGAAAGTTCGGCCTGCCCGTGAGGGAAGCGATGAAAAGCCTTGGAATGCGATGGATGGCAGTGGGGTTGGCCTGCTGCGGTATGGCGTGGACGGCCTGGGGCCAGAGTGCCCAGAAGCCTGCGTACCTGAACACGAGCCTGCCGGCGGAGCAGCGGGCCGTGGACCTGGTGCACCGGATGACGCTCGAAGAGAAGGCCAGCCAACTGGTGAACCAGGCGCGTGCGATTCCGCGGCTGGGCGTGGCGAGCTACGACTGGTGGAGCGAGTCGCTGCACGGCGTGGCGGTGAACGGCACCACGGAGTTCCCGGAGCCAATCGGGCTGGGCGCGACGTTTGATCCGGCGTCGATTCACAGGATGGGCGTGGACATCAGCATCGAGGCGCGCATCAAGAATGCGCAGGCGGTGCGGGCCAACGGCGGGCACAGCAATATTTTTGAAGGCTTGGACTTCTGGGCGCCGAACATCAATATTTTCCGCGACCCCCGCTGGGGCCGTGGACAGGAGACGTACGGCGAGGACCCGTTCCTGACCGGGCGCATGGGCGTTGCGTTCGTGACCGGCATGCAGGGGGATGATCCGCGCTACTATCGCGTGATTGCGACACCGAAGCACTATGCGGTGCACAGCGGGCCGGAGCCGACGCGCCACACGGCGAACGTGGATGTGAGCAAGCATGACGAACTGGACACGTACCTGCCAGCGTTCCGCGCCGCGGTAACGGAAGGCAAGGCGGGTTCGGTGATGTGCGCGTACAACAGCATCAACGGCGAGCCTGCATGCGCGAGCCAGTTCCTGCTGGAAGATCAGCTGCGCGACAAGTGGGGCTTCCAGGGCTACGTCGTATCTGACTGCGGCGCGGTGATCGACATTTTTGCCGGCCATCACTTCAAACCGACCCAGGCCGAGGCATCGGGAATCAGCCTGCAGCGCGGCATGGACAACGAGTGCGCCGACTTCTTTGCCAAGGTGAAGGACGACCACGACTACAAGCGCTATGTGGATGCAGTGAAGCAAGGGCACCTGAAGGAGAGCGACATCGATGTGGCGCTGGTGCGGCTGTTCACGGCGCGGATGAAGCTGGGCATGTTCGATCCGCCGAGCATGGTGCCTTACACGAAGATCAAGGAAAGCGAGCTGAACAGCCCGGCGCACAAGGCGCTGGCGCTGAAGCTGGCCAACGAGTCCATGGTGCTGCTGAAGAATGACGGCACGCTGCCGATCAAGGCAGCCAACATCAAGATTGCGGTGATTGGCCCGCTCGCGAACCAGACCCGGTTTCTGCTGGGCAACTATAACGGCATTCCGCTGCACACCATTTCCATTCTCGATGGGATGAAGCAGGAATTTGCGAATGACACGATTGATTACCAGGAAGGCACTCAATTTCTGAGCAAAGATGCATCGCCGGTTCCCGCGGAGCTGCTGACGACGAATGGCAAGCCGGGCGTACAGGCAAGCTACTCTGAGATGCCACCGATCGTGCTTTCTCCCAACGCCGCCAGGCCGCCAGTGCTGGCCACGCGGATTGAGCACGGCATCAATGCGCAGGCAGAGCCGCTGCCCGCCGAGGCGGAGGGCGTGACGCCGCTGGGGGTTCACTGGGAGGCGACGCTGACGCCGAAGGAAAGCGGCCAGTACAACCTGGGTTTGAAGGCCAACGGGTTCTTCCGGATGACGCTGGACGGCAACGAAGTGACCAGCGGCTGGAACTCACACGGCGCGGAGGTGAAGGCGGGCCGCGTGGAACTGAAGGCAGGCAAGGGATACAAGCTGGATGTGCAGTACGGCCAGATGCAGGAGGGCGATATCAGCGCGCGGCTGGTGTGGTCCAAGGTGGACATGACGCCGCAGGCAGCGGCCATTGAGGCCGCCAAGAAGGCCGATGTCGTGGTGGCCGTGGTGGGCATCACGAGCGAGCTGGAAGGCGAAGAGATGAAGGTGGACGTGCCGGGCTTCAAGGGCGGCGACCGCACGGCAATTTCCCTGCCCAAGCCCGAGGAGGACCTGCTGGAGGCGCTGGGCGCGACCGGCAAGCCGCTGGTGGTGGTGCTGACCAACGGCAGCGCGCTGGCTGTGAACTGGGCCAAGGAGCACGCCAACGCGATTGTCGAAGCCTGGTATCCGGGCGAGATGGGCGGCGCCGCGGTGGCGCAGACGCTCTCCGGCAGCAACAACCCGGGAGGCAAGCTGCCTGTCACCTTCTACACCGGCGTGGACCAGTTGCCGCCCTTTGAGAACTACGCGATGAAGGGCCGCACCTATCGCTACTTTGAAGGCACGCCGCTCTATCCGTTTGGATATGGATTGAGCTACACGACCTTCTCCTTCAGCGACCTGGCGGTGGAGACGAAGGACGTAAGGGCCGGCGAGCCGATGACGGCGGAAGTCACCGTGACGAACACCGGAGATCTTGCAGGCGATGAGGTGGCGCAGCTGTATCTGAACTTCCCGAAGGTGGCGGGCGCGCCGCTGCGGGCGCTGCGGGCCTTCAAGCGCGTGCATCTGGAGCCGGGCGCGTCGCAGAGGGTGCAGTTCATGCTGCAGCCGCGCGACATGAGCATGGTGACGGAAGCGGGCGAGCCCATCGTTGCCGAGGGGGACTACACCGTCTCTGTGGGCGGGGGCCAGCCAGATACCAGCGCCAAGGTGCTCAACGGAACGTTCCATGTGAGCGGGACAAAGACGCTGCCGGAGTAAGGCAGGAGCCAATTCGCTGCAATGCAAAAGGGGCGCTTCCACTGGATGGGAGCGCCCCTTTGTTGTGCCGGGGAATGGGCGGCTTACCTTGCCGGGAGCGGTTCCGGCTCTGCCATGACCTGCTTCATTTTCAGATACACGCCGTTGGTCCAGCCGAAGCCGATCTGGTTGACGCTATAGCCCATGCGGACCTTGACGTTGGCGTTGCCTGAGGCGACGTTGTACTTTTCGCGCAGGGTGCCGTCCTGGGCAAAGCCGTTGTCGACGGTGTCATTCCACTTGCGGGCGTTGCGCTGCGCGTCGGCGCGGAAGCCCGCGGCGTCGAGTCCGGCGACGGCGACCCAGTTGGTGGGCGCCCAGCCGAAAGGCTCGTCCCACTGCAGGCCGCTGTCAAAGTTGCTCATGGAGAGGCCGCCGGGCCGCTCGAAGAGATTGAGCCTGGCGACGACCTGCTTTGCTTCCTCGCGCGTGGCCACACCGGCCCACAGCGGATAAAGCGATGAGATGTAGGCGTAGGTTGAGGCCTTGTGGCGCATGAAGTCGTAGTCGGCGAAGACGCCGGTTCTGGACTGCCAGAGGTAGCGATGGATGGCGGCGTTGCGTGCCTTGGCGCGGCGCTCCCAGCGGGTGGCGTCCGCCGGCCTGCCGAGCAGCAGCGCAAAGTGCTCCATGTCGCGCTCGTAGCGATAGAGCAGGCTGTTCAGGCACACGGGAGCGTAGTGATGCGTGGCCCCGTCGAAGGGGCCGAAGCGGAAGCCGGGGTCAAAGCCGGACTCGCGCATGGCCCGGTCGCCGATGTAGAAATCGCGGGTGAGCCGGTAGCCCGCGAACCATGCCTTCATGCACACCACGCTCGCATGCACGTCGCAGCTTGTCTGCTTGAGGCGCGCTGCCTCAGTTGCGTCGGGATGCTGGGTGCCCTTGAGCAGAAAGCTCTCGCCGCCCTCGTGGGGATGCGCGACCAGCCAGCGGAGTACGTCTACGTAATAGGTGGCGTCGTCGGCCATCTCCGGCACGGGGCCGGTTCCGTAGTCAAAGTAGCGCGCGAGTCCGGTTGAGCCGGCCTTGTGTTCGGGCCGCGTCCAGGTGGAGTAGTCCTTCTCCGCCATGGCGTAGGCGTGCTCCAGCCAGGTGCGGGCATCGGTGCGTCCGGCAGGCGTGGCGGGAAAGCTGGCGGGGTTTTCGTAGACGGCGCGAATCATGGAGGGGAGGAACGGCGGTTGCGACCGCGTCAGGTAGTAGGTGCGGTTGGCGTTCAACACGCCGCCGTAGTGCTCAATCTCAAAAAAGAAGTTGTCCACCATGCCTTTGGCGAGGGCTTCGCGGTGGTCCGCCTCAAGCCCCAGCACGATGAAGTAGCTGTCCCAGCCGTACATCTCATTGAAGCGCCCGCCGGGAACCACGTAGGGATTGGGCAGATAAAGCAGGCCCTCGGCGGGCAGCTGTTCAGGACGCACGTCGCCGATTTTGTCGATGTGGTTCGGCAGCGACGCGACCTTGAGATGGCATTTTTGTTCGAGTGCGGCCACCTGAGGCGGGGCGGGAATCTCGGCCGGCATGTAGAGCACGGGGTTGGCGGTGACCTTGATGTCCACCAGCGAGTGGCATTCGGTCATGGAGCGGGTGAGGGTGTCCCACGCGCCGTGGATGTAGTTGAGGGTGGCGTCCGGATCGGGCGCCGGCTTGGGCGCGGCGCCAACGTCCTGGGCCTGCGCGATGGAGACATGGATTGCGGCGAGTACAAGAAGAAGCAAGCGAAACAATTTCATGACAGCTCCGGTTTCATCGACCGTGAATTGTCTGGAGTGTAACGCAATGTATGCATCCCGCGCCCTTGGAACGCGGGATGCGGCCTTGGCCTGGCGACGGTGCGGGCTGCTCTAGCTGATGCCTGCCTTGTAGCGTGGCCAGAGGGGGCGGTTGGCTTCATGGTCGATGACGGGCTCGCCGTCGCACTCGACTTCGATGACGGTGGCGGGCTGGTCGGGGGCAATGAGTGGAAGGCCGGTGAGGCGCAGGGAGAATTCGTTCTGCGTGAACTCGACCTTCTGGCCGGTCTTGAGCAGGCGGGCGGAGAGGGCCTTGGGCTTGAGGCCGCCGATGGCGATGACCGGCTCCGGCTGATAGAAGCTGAGCCAGTCTGCGGCAGGAGTGTGGCCGGGCCAGAAATGCTGGTGGATGTAGAGGGTGTTGCCGCGGCGGGTGTAGTTGGCGTTTGTGTTCCAGGCGAAGCTGCCTCGATCGGCGCCGTAGATGGCCTTGCCGTTGGTGTCGAGCCACTTGCCGACGGCTTCGAGCACGGTGACGGACTCGGGCGGAATGGAGCCGTCGGGCTCGGGGCCAATGTTGAGAAGGTAGTTGCCGCCGCCGCGGGCGCAGGTGGCCAGATTGTTGACGATGGTTTTGGGCGACTTCCATGCATCGTCGTAGCGGTTGAAGCCCCAGCTGTCGTTGAGGGTCATGCAGCTTTCCCATGCGCGGCCGGATTGCGCGGCGCGTATCTCCTGCTCGGGGGTGGCGAAGTCGCCCTGCAGGCCGTTGCGGTTGTTGACGATGATGTCGGGCTGCAGCTCGAAGACCATCTGGTTCATGCGCTCGGACTCCCACTGCTCGGGCGTGAGCGGCCAGTCCACGTCGTACCAGAGAATGTCGATCTTGCCGTAATTGGTCATCAGCTCGCGGATCAGGCCGTGGGTATAGTCCACGAAACGGCGGCGCGCGGCCTCGTCGGTAAGGCAACGCGCGCCAT
>JAGWRX010000202.1 GCA_028876395.1 Acidobacteriota bacterium | reverse complement strand
TGACGCCATGCTGCGCCAGGCCGGCACCTTCCGCGCCAACGAGCAGGTGGCCGAACGCGTGATGGACTCAAATGAGCTGGAGCGCGAGCGCGGCATCACCATCCTGGCCAAGAACACGGCCATCAACTACGCCGGCGGCAAGATCAACATTGTGGATACGCCGGGCCACGCCGACTTTGGCGGCGAGGTGGAGCGCGCGCTGGAGATGGTGGACGGCGTGATGCTGCTGGTGGATGCGGCCGAGGGCCCGCTGCCGCAGACACGCTATGTGCTGGCCAAAGCGCTGGAGGCAAAGCTGCCGCCCATCGTCGTAATCAACAAGATTGACCGCCCCGACGCGCGGCCGCAGGAAGTGTTGAACGAGGTCTATGACCTGTTCATCGACCTTGACGCGGACGAGCATCAGCTTGAGTTTCCGGTGCTGTACGCAGTGGCCAAGGCGGGTACGGCGACCACCGATCTGGCTACGCCGGGCGTGGACCTGCAGCCGCTGTTTGAGGCCATCGTTTCCACGATTCCCGCGGCCACGGGCGATGCGGAAGGCGCGCTGCAGATTCTGGTCACGAATCTTGACTACTCGGACTACTTCGGGCGCATCGCCATCTGCCGCGTGTTCCAGGGCACGCTGCACGCGGGCGACGACGTGACCATCTCCAAGCGCGATGGCTCGCTGCAGAAGACGCGCATTACGAAGCTGTTCACCTTCAGCGGCCTGAAGCGGATCGAGACGACCGAGACCACGATGGGCGACATTGTTGCCGTGGCCGGCGTGGAAGGCATCACGATTGGCGAGACAATCACCAGCGTGGAGAACCCCGCACCGCTGCCGCTGATTGTGATTGACGAGCCGACGATTGCGATCCAGTTCAGCGTGAACAACTCGCCGTTTGCGGGGCGCGAAGGGCAGTATGTGACCAGCCGCAACCTGCGCGAACGGCTGGAAAAAGAGCTGCTGACCAACGTTTCGATTCGCGTGGAAGACACCGGTTCCCCCGACACATTCAAGGTGCTGGGACGCGGTGAGCTGCAGCTCGCGATTTTGATCGAGATGATGCGCCGCGAGGGCTACGAACTATTGGCTGGGCGGCCGGAGATTGTGACCAAGGTGGTGGACGGCACGCGCATGGAGCCGGTGGAGCACCTGACGATCGATGTGCCCGAAGAGCACACCGGCGTGGTGATTGAGAAGCTGGGTCCGCGCAAGGGCGAGATGACGAAGATGCACAATCACGGGTCGGGGCGCGTGCGCATGGAGTTTCGCGTGCCCAGCCGCGGGCTGATCGGGCTGCGCAGCGAGATGCTGACGGAAACGCGCGGCACCATCGTGATGAATGCGCTGTTTGACGGCTACATTCCGTACCAGGGTGAGATTCCGCAGCGGCCCACGGGCGCACTGATTGCCGACCGCCAGGGGCAGACAACGACCTATTCGCTGAACGGCCTGCAGGAGCGCGGGATTCTGTTTGTGGGGCCCGGCGTTGAGGTCTATGAGGGCATGATTGTCGGCGAGCACTCGCGCGACAACGACCTCGACGTGAACGTGGTGCGCGAAAAGAAGATGACCAACATGCGCGCATCGAGCGCGGATGAAGCGATCCGGCTGGTGCCTTATAAGGCGCTCAATCTGGAGCAGGCCATCGAGTTCATCGCGGATGATGAGTTAGTGGAAGTTACGCCCAAGTCACTGCGCCTGCGCAAGAAGATCCTGCAGGCGAATCGCAGACCGAAGCGGTGGGAAAAGGGCGCGGAGTAAGTCAACGGGCGGAGGAGTTACAACCGCCGCCTTGCTTCCAGCACGCGACCTAGCGCCTCGTCAGCCGTGGAGCCAGTGGCAGACAAGTGGCCCATTTTGCGGGCGGCGCGCGGCGTGTGCTTCTCATACAAGTGGAGCCGCACGCCGGGTACGGCAAGCGCCGCGGCAAAGTCGGGCTCTTTGCCGAGCCAGACATCGCCGAGCAGGTTGACGATGGCCGCGGGAGTAATCAGTGCGGTGTCGCCGAGGGGCAGGTTGCAGGTGGTTCGGACGAGCTGCTCGAACTGGCTGGTGACGCAGCCGCGCTCGCTCTGGTGATAGCTGTTGTGGGGGCGTGGCGCAAGCTCGTTTATCAGCAGCTGGCCGTCGCGGGTGACGAACATCTCCACACAGAGCAGGCCTTCGATGCCGAGCTTCGCGATGATCGCCGCGGCCAGCGCCTCGGCGCGCGCCTCCAACTCAGCGGGCACGCCGGCCGGCAAGACGCTCCAGGCAAGGATTTGATTCTCGTGATGATTGCGCGCGGCCGGGTAGCTGCGCACTTCTCCGGCGGGATTGCGCGCGGCCATCACGCTGATTTCGCAGTCGAGGTCGAGTGCCTGCTCGGCCACGGCGGGGCGCGCGCCGATGGCGTTCCACGCTTCCGTGATCTCTGCGCGCGTTGGCGTGTTTTCAAAACCGATGCGTGCCTGACCACGGCCGTCGTAGCCGCCGCGGCCAATCTTCAGAAACACACGCCTGCCCAGCGCTGCGACAGCCTCGTGCAGATCGGCCTCGCTGTGCACCACGCGAAATGCGCCAACGGGAAAGCCGTTCTCGGCGAGCCATGTTTTCTGCAGCGTCTTGTCCTGGATGATGCGGATTGGCTCGACGCCGGGGCGGAGCGGCGCAAGCCGCGCCACTTCACTTAAGGCATGCACGCCAATCTGCTCGATCTCCAGGGTGACGGCATCGGCGCCGGTGGCCAGGCGGCGCGCCGCGGCCACGTCATCCCAGGCGCCCACGATGGTTTCATCTGTTACGAAACTGGCGGGGCAAGCCGGCTCTGGGTCCATGACGCGCACGCGATAGCCCATGGTGCGCGCGGCCATGGCTGTCATGCGGCCCAACTGGCCTCCGCCGAGGATCGCCAGCAGACCGCCGGGGCGGACTATTGCAGATTTTTGCTGTTGCGGGGAATCAGGCAAGCCGCTCACCCCGGCAGCTCCTGCTCCATCACTTCCCGGGTGCGCTCGGCGCGCCAGGCCTGCAAGCGCTGGTAGAGCGCGGAGTCGGTGGTGGCCAGTATCTCGGCTGCAAGGAGAGCAGCATTGGCTGCTCCGGGCTTGCCGATGGCGAGCGTGCCAACGGGAACGCCTTTGGGCATCTGCACAATGGAGAGGAGCGCGTCGAGGCCGTTGAGTTGCGTAGCGGCAACGGGCACGCCCAGCACGGGAACGAGTGTTTTGGCTGCGAGCATGCCGGGCAGGTGGGCAGCGCCGCCTGCGCCTGCGATGAGGACGCGCAATCCGCGTTCGTGCGCTGTCTCAGCATATTCAAAGAGCCAGTCGGGCGTGCGATGCGCACTGACCACGCGCGCCTCATGCGGAATGCCGAGCGCAGACAGGATTTCGACGGCCGCGGAGAGCACCTCGTAATCGCTCTTGCTGCCCATGACCACGCCAACTACCGGCGAATCGCTCATAGGTTGATTATACGAGCGTATGGGTTGCGTGCGAAGTCTTACCGAGCGCAAATGCGCAGCGCTACACGACCAGCAAAACGTCAAGAAAACGCGGGCCATGGACGCCCTTGATGCGGGTCATTTCAATGTCCGCGGTGGCGGATGGGCCGGAGAAGAAGGTCGTCGGCAGCGCGGCGTCGGCATCGAGGCGGGCAAAACATTCGGGCACCGTCTCAAGGACCTGCGCGGCAAAGACCACGCAGAGATGGTAGTCCGGCACGAGCGTCAGGCTGCGCGGCCCCTGCGCCGCCGCATTCTGCAGGACGATGGAGCCAGTCTCTGCGCAGGCGACGGTGCAGCCGGTCAGCACGCCTTCGAGCTGGTCGAGCTGGTGCTCGCCGAAGCGCGAGGCTCTTTGAAAATCGAATCCATCCGGCAGCCACTCGGGTGGCAGGCCGTCGGGGATGGCGATGCGCCTGCGTCCGCGCTCGCTGAGGATGCGCGCGACTTCGCTGCCGATGTTTTCAGCGGAGGTGCGGTAGACACCGGCGTCGTATTCGACCAGGCGATGTGTGAAAAGGTCGAGCAGAGCCGCGGGGTCCATGGTGCCCTCGCGCTTGTAGAGGCGCGGCAGGGCTGCGTATTCGGAGGCGATCGCGGCAGTGTCCACGCCGGCAGGTGCGCGGAGAGCGGTGCGAATGCTGCTGAGGATGGCGTCGCGCGCTACCTGGCTATCCGGCATGTTTCTTCTCCTGCGTTTTGTCGGAGCTTGTAGGGGCAGTTGCGATAGGGGTCTGCTGCGTTTTCTCTCGCTGCTCCCACCAGTCGCGGAAGCTCTGCGCGGGGAGCGGACGCAGGTCGCGCGTCTGCGTCCAGCCGGAAAGCATGAGAGGCAGATGCTCGATGAATCCATTCTTTGACACGACGACCTTTTGCCCGATCTGGCCGAGGTGCTGCGCGAGCGACAGACGGCTTGCATCGGCAAAGAGAAACGCGGCAGCCTGCATGCCGATGTTCCACAGGCCGAGCTTGCCGCTGAGCGTCTTTTGATCCTGCTGGACAACCTTGCCGCGCAGGTGGATGAGCACCTCGGGAATGTTGATCTTGACGGGGCAGACTTCATAGCAGGCACCGCAGAGCGAGGAGGCATAGGGCAGCGAGCGACCCTCATGCATGGAGTGAAGCTGTGGCGTAAGAATGGCGCCGATGGGGCCGGGATAGACCGACTCATACGCGTGGCCGCCGGTCTGGTGATAGACGGGGCAGGCATTGAGGCAGGCGGCGCAACGAATGCACTGCAGCGTCTGGCGCGATTCATCATCAGCGAGAATCGGGCTGCGGCCGTTGTCGAGCAGGACGACGTGAAACTCCTTCGGGCCGTCGCCGGCGTGAACTCCGGTCCAGATGGAGTTGTAGGGGTTCATGCGCTCGCCGGTGGCGGAGCGCGGCAGTGTTTGCAGAAAGACTTCCAGATCGCGATAGCGGGGGAGAACCTTCTCGATGCCGACGAGCGAGATGAGCACGTCAGGCAGGGTGAGGCACATGCGTCCGTTGCCCTCCGACTCGACGATGCAGACGGCGCCGTTCTCCGCGACCAGAAAATTCGCACCGGAGACGGCGACCTTGATGCGCAGATATTTCTCGCGGAGATACGTGCGCGCGGCGGAGGCAAGGTCTTCCGGCTGTCCGCCGAGATCGGGCAGGTGCATTTCGCGCTGGAAGATTTCGCGGACCTGCTGGCGGTTCTTGTGCAGCGCGGGGACGACAAAGTGGGAGGGCTTGTCGCGGCCGAGCTGAATGATGAGCTCGGCGAGGTCCGTTTCGTGCGGCTGGATTCCGTTGGCCTGAAGGTTGCGATTGAGGCCAATCTCCTCCGAGGTCATGGTCTTAATCTTGATGACTTCCTTCGCGGCGTGGCGCTGGATCAATTCGAGGATGATGCGGTTGGCTTCGGCGGCGTCGCGCGCCCAGTGAATATGGCCGCCGGCGCGCGTGCAGTTCTCTTCAAACTGCGCGAGGTAGTGGTCAAGATGCTTGAGCGCGTGAGCGCGAATGGCGGCGCCGGCATCGCGCAACTGCTCCCAGTCCGGGAGTTCGCCGACGACGCGGTTGCGCTTGGCTTGAATCACGTTGGTCGCGTGACGGACGTTGCGGCGAATCTGCGAATCGGCGAGCAGATCTTTTGCCGCCTCAGGAAAACTGCGGTTTGACCAGGGGGAATGGGCTTGCTCTTTCACTGGCCGCCTCCCTCAGCGCCTGCGGTTGAGGCGAGAATCTCCGCGATGTGCGCGGTGCGGACGAAGGTGCGCTGGCGGTGGAGCGAGCCGTAGATGTGCATGAGGCAGGAATTGTCCACGGCGGTGCAGACTTCAGCGCCGGTATTGAGCACGGTGCGCGCCTTGTCGGCGAGCATGGCTGAGGATACGTCGGCGTTCTTGATGGAGAACGTGCCGCCGAAGCCACAGCACTCCTGGGGATTCTCAAGGGGCAGCAGCTCAAGGCTGCGCACCTGTTTGAGCAGGCGGATGGGGATGTCGCCGAGATGAAGGCTGCGCTGCGAATGACAACTGGTGTGGTAGGTGACTTTGTGCGGATAGGTCGCTCCCACATCTTCGACACCCAGCTTCTTGACCAGGAACTCGGTGAATTCATAGATGCGCGGCAGCAGTGATTCCACATCAGCAGCGAGCTTTGTATCCTGTGCGAGATCTGCGGCCTTCATGTAGTGATCGCGCATCATGGAAACGCAGGAGCTGGAGGGCGCGACGACGATTTCGGCGTCGCGATAGACATCGACAAAATGGCGGATGATGGGCACTGCTTCCCTGAGATAGCCGGTGTTCCAGTGCATCTGGCCGCAGCAGGTTTGCTCCTTGCGGAACTCGACGGTGTGGCCCAGCCGCTCCAGCACGCGCACGACGGCTTTGCCGGTCTCGGGAAACAGCGTGTCGTTATAGCAGGTGATGAACAGCGAAACGCGCAAAGGATGGCTCCTCCGGAACAAAGTTTATCGACCTGGCGCCGCGCCGCCCGTGCCGCATATCACGGTCAGGGCTTTGCGTTCTCGTCGAGCTGCTGCGGCGTGATCTCATCGCCGGCGTTGGGCTTGCGAAGCGTGACGGGAGTCGAGCTGTGCAGCTTTCTGAAGGCGGCCAATGCCTTCGCCTGCCCCTCCTTGTTGCCTGTGCCGCGCTCGGCCTGTGCCAGCCTGTACCAGGCAACCTCGTCGTCGGGCCGCAGGCGGGTTGCACGCTCCAGCAGCGGCACGGCTGCCGCAGGTTTCTGACTTTCAAGTTCAACGCCGCCGAGGCCTACGAGCGCTTCCTCAAAGTCAGGAAAGCGCTTGAGAACCTGCTGGAATTGATTGCGGGCTGCATCCAGGTTGCCCATGTCCGCGCTCATGTTTGCCAGCTCATAGCCGGCGTTTCCATTGCCGGGGTCGATGGCCAGCTCAGCCGCGAACTCACGCATGGCCGCGTCGCGTTCTTCGGGCTTTCGGGAGGTCTGAAATTGCGCCAGATACACGCGCCCCAGCCGGTAGTGGATGCCGGGCCGTTTTGGATCCAGCACAAGAACGTGATTGAAGGCGATGATGGCTGCATCGTAATTCTTCTGGCTCTCGTTGGCCTCACCCTGCGCCTGCAGCATCCAGACGGACCCCGCCGCTTTGTCGTGCAGCCTCTCCATCACGATGTAGGCGAAGTTTCCATAGATGCGGCCTGTGTGATACAGCACTTCAGGGTCGTCGGGATAGAGCTTGTTGAGCGCCAGCGATGTTTCGACGGCATCGGAATCGCGGCCAAGTCCGGTGTACGCGCGCAGGAGTTGCAGGCCGCACATGCGCTTCGCGCTGGGGTCCTCCGTCTGGTGGAAGCATTTCTCGAGCGGCGGCAAAGCAGCCTGGAACTGTCCCAGCTCCGCGAGGGAAAGGCCGAGCAGGTTGTCGAGCCTGGGCAGGCTCGGCTTGAGCTTCTGCGCGGTTTTGACCTGTTGCACTGCCAGTTCGTACTGGCGCTGCTTGAAGTAGATGGCGGCCAGCGTGGCATGGACTTCAGCGACATCGGGGGCGAGCCTGGCGAGTTTTTCGAAGTTGGTTTGCGCCTCGGCGTAGCGGCCCTGCGCCAGCGCCTGCTGCCCGGCTGCGGCGTATTGGGCTGCCGCATCGTCGCTGCCGGCTTGCGCAGGCGCTGTGAGTGGCAGCGCGCAGCATACTGCGATCAACACGAGGCGAAGGCACCGGGGGGTCATGGAACGAGTGTATCTCCTGCAGAGAAAAGTCCGCCACGCCATTGCGGCGTGGCGGACCTGGGGTGAGACTTCAGTTGAGGTTAGAAGCTCAGCTTGCCGCTGACCTGGACGATACGGGAGGCAGATGCACTTGTAATCTGTCCTGCCCGCGCGCTGGTGATCGAGTTGCTGATTGCTGAGCCGCCACCTGTACCGCTGCCGATCAGGGCTCCGGTGCCAATGGCGTACTGGTGGTGGTTGAAGGCGTTGAAGAAGTCGCCGGAAAGCTGGAACTTCACTCTTTCCGCAATGTTGAAGTACTTCGAAAGGCCCATGTCCCAGTTGTTGATGCCGGGTTGACGCAGCCAGTTGCGGGGCGTGTTGCCGTAAACGCCCAGCGCGGGCCCCGAGAAGCAGCTGAAGTTGATCCGCTGCATGACGCCGGTCAGGTTCTTGTGAACGTCGCAGCCCGCCGTCATGTTGGCGCGCTGGAAGAACGTTCCGTTCGCGCCTGCAACGTCAGGGGCCGTGATGCTGAAGGGGAATCCGGTCTGGAAGGTGGCGATTCCGGTGGTCTCCCATCCGCCGATCAGCATGTCCGTCGCGCGATTGATGCCCGTAGCGAACTTTTTACCGCGGCCGAAGGGGAGCTGGTAGACGTAGCTGGAAACGAACCGCTGATCGACGTTAAAGTCGGACGGGCCGTAGTCAAGCTCGGGATGATGGTTGTCCATGAATCCCTGGAAGCCAGCACCGGTGGCGCCAACGCCGGCAGCCGCCGACTTGTCGTCCTTGCTGTTTGCCCAGGTGTACACGGCGGTGAGTGCCAGGTCGCTCGCACGGTGCTCCATCTTCACGTTGAGGCCGTTGTAATGGGCGTAGCCGTGCCAGTCGCTGTTGATGTAGATGTTGCTGAAGTTGGGGTAGGGCCGCCTGCTTGCGTTGCTGCACGGGGCCGAGCCCATGTTGATGTATTTGCCGGTGGAATCCTGCTCCTGACAGAATGCCAGGTCGGACTGCGGAATTGCGTTGGGTTGAGCAATCTGGCGCCGATCGAGGAGGTGAAGAGAATGGGTACCGATGTAGTTCACATCGAGGGTGGTGTTCGCCCTCAGTTCCCGCTGCACGCCTGCGGTCCAGGATTGGACATAGGGATTGAGCGGGTTGTCTGACATGATCACGGCGAGGAAGGTGAGTGTCTTCACCGGGAACGCCCCAAGTGTCGAGTACGCCGGGAACAGGTTGTTGGAGTACTTCGGCAGCGTGGGATCGAGGGTTGGGTTCAGGCTGTTGCGGATGCTATACGGGTAAATGTCGCCTGAGTTGTCGATTTCGCGACCTTCCGCCGAGTCGTAGAAGATGCCATAGCCTCCGCGGATGACGGTCTTCGGCGTCAAGCGGTAGTTGAATCCGAACCTGGGAGCGAAGGGCGTCTTCGGCCCCGGATGCGGCACCGATCCGCAGTAGCGCAGGATCGGGCCACCGTTGTAGCCCGCGCCCGGCGCCACTCCGTTGGTGGACAGCTTTGGATCGGCGTAGCAGAGGCCGCCCTGCGCATTGGTGTTGTCGAGCCAGAACATGTGGTTCACAGCTTCATAGGGCGTCGCACGGTAGTCCCAACGAAGTCCAAGGTTGAGCGTCAATTTTGGAGTAACTTTCCAGTCATCCATCGCGTAAGGGGCAAAGTAGCCGAACACGTGATTCTGCGGGTTGCCGGCGGTAGTTGTCGGGCTCAACGGGCCAGGCACGAATCCACCGACGCTGGCGTAGTACCCAAGGAACATGTCGGCGACGGCATTGCCGGTTCCGCAGAGGCCGGTCGCATTCGAGCATCCGCCGCTGTTGAGGGTGACGAGGTTGCTCGAGAAGCTCCAGTCGCCGTAGAAGTCATCGTCGAGATTGCGGATCAAATGCCAGCGCCGGTAATCCATACCAAAGCCGAGCGTGTGCTTGCCGTGCACGGACGTAAAGGAGTCGGCAAATTCCCACGTGGGGCCTTCAGATCCGGTATAAGAGTTGACCGATCCGCCGCCGCTTCCATAGGCCGTCAAACCGACGTTGGGCCATGTCTGCTGCAGGGCTGAGAAATGGGTGAATGTGCCTGTGAGTCCCAACTGCGAAACTGCATCCGGCGTGATCTGCGGGCCGCCCTGAGGAGCGTTTGCCGTCAGGTGTCCGAAGCGGAAGTTGTTGACGTTTGCGCTGCCGAAACTCACGCTATGCGAGACTGTCCAGCTGGTTTGTTTCTGGAGGTAAATCTCGTAGCCGTGAACCAGATCCTGAGAGTTGTATGAGCCCTGGTTGGTGTAGTTCGCATCGGTGTAGCGGAAGAACACTGACCCGAGTTTCCCGAGGTTCTGGTCTCCGCGATAGGTCTGCTGATTCTGGTGCAGCGGGAATCCCACGTTCTTGATGTAGTTGGGGACGCCTTCCGGCAGATTTGCGATTGTCGGCGTTGGCCAGAAGGTGTTCTTCACGGCGACGCCTCCGACGTTACCAACCATGAGGACAGACGAAATTTTGTTGCCGGCGTACGGTTGTCCTGTGGTCGGGTCGACGGGCATGCAGTTGCCGCTCAGTGTGAGCAGCTTGGTGCAGTCTGCGGTGCCATAGGCAGGCAGCGGTCCGCCGGGCAAGCCGGAGCCCGCGGGCGCGGCATAGGTTTCGGCCGAGAAGTCACCCTGAAGGACTGCCGGATTGGGCACGCTCGTCACCTGCCGGCTTCCGTTGGTGATGCGCCAGCCTTCGTAGTTAGCCATGAAGAAGCTCTTGTTGCGGCCGTCATACACCTTGGGGATGTAGACCGGGCCGCCCATGACAAAGCCGAACTGGTTCTGGCGCAGCACGGGATTCGCGGTTGGCGTTTTTGCGAGGATGTCATTGGCGGTCGGGAATGGCTTGGCGTCGAACGCGTCGTTGCGATCAAACCAGAACACGGATCCATGAGGCGTGTTGGTGCCTGGCTTGCTGACGATGTTGATCTGCGTCGCGCTGAACCCCTGGTCCGCCGAGTAGGTGCCGCTGGAAACCTTGAACTCCTGGATCGCATCCTGCGACAGGATGACAGCAGGCGTCACAAGGGCGGCATCGGTGTTGACCAGACCATCGAGAGTGTAGTTGTTGCCTTCGGGGCGGCCACCGTTCACGCTGATGGCGTTGCCTTCGCCCTGGCGCATCGTGCCCTGCTCACCGCCGACTGTTACGGCGCCAGCACCCACCAGGAGCAACTGCATGAAGTTGCGGCCGTTCAGCGGCAGATTTTCGACCTGCTGCTGGCTGACCAGGTTCGAGAGCGCGGAACTGTCGGTGTCCAGCGCAACCCCCTGCGCCGACACATCCACAGTCTGCGTTACAGCGCCAACCTTGAGAGCCAGATCAACGCGGGCCTTCTGGTTGACGGTTAGCGTAAATGCGTTGGTCATCGACCTCTGGAATCCCTTCGCCTCTGCAGAGACCGTGTAGGTTCCGGGATTGAGGTTCGGTGCGAAATAGTCGCCCGCGGAACTTGTAACCGTGCGGAACTTTACGTTGGTTGCGGTATTGGTCACTGTGACCTGGGCATTGGGGACGATCGCACCTGTGCTGTCGTTGACCGTCCCAAGGATCGTTCCAGTTGCGCCTGCCTGCCCGAACATGCTGCTGCTGGATATCAGCAGCAGGGTTAGAGCAAAGCAGAGTCGAAGTGCTCGCATTTCCAGCCTCCTTGAAAATGTGCTACGCGCTCCAGCTCCGGAGAAATTCGGCAACTGCCTCAGCTGCAATAGCCGAGGTTGAGCTGTAAAGACCACGCTCTGAGCTGCCAAAAACCGGATATGAAACGATGCGCCGAAGCATTACGCATCGGGAGAAGGAGTGTCAAGAGAAAATTTTGTTCTCATTTGAAATATTTGGGCCGCGGTCCTTTCTTCTTTCCGCGGAGGCGGGCTTCAAATTCACTAAATCGATTATTTTCGGTACAGCGGGCTACGGCTTCGCGCAATGCCCGGCATGGGCGGAAGGCCGCCGGGGCGGGCGGTTTCCAACGGGAAAATCCCCGAGCTTGAGTTTTGCGGGCATTCTGCAATCCGGCGGCCCCTGGGGAGCGGATGCGGATCTGAGAGAAGGCGGTCCGGGCTGCGCGAACATTCCAGCGGCTGAAGCCCCATGGGCTTTGCGCCTCTAAGGTGCGGGCTGAGGCCCGCACCCTTCAAAGCAGCAGCCTGACCAGACAATGGCTAGCGAGCGGCCACGGACTGAACCAGCGTGACCGGCCCGAGAATGCCCGAGGGCAACGGATGCAGGTTCTCCATGTCCTGGGGAATGAAAAGCAGTCCGTAGCGGTCGCGGAGGAGGCGGTAATCCGGCAGCGGCTGGCCGGCGAGGGAGTTGATGGCCGTGTTGCCGACCACGATGCGCAGGTCGTTCTCACCGTCGTGCACATACGCAGTCACATCGAGCCGGTAGGGCGGACGCCACACCACGCCGGCGCGCTTTCCATTCAGATAGACCTCAGCGGCCTCGCGCACTGGCGGCACGATATAGGCGCGCATGGTGTGCGGGGCTGAGGGCGATGGGAGAGACTCCGCGATTCCGGGGCCGAAGTCGAGCAGCAGGCGCGCGCCATGCGGCTGGGCTGCGTGCTGCAGGTTGAAGCTTTTGCGATACGTCGCGACGCCTGAGTAGAACTGTGTCTTCGCATCGTCGCTCCATGAGGCGAGGTGATCCTGATCCTCGGAGAGTCCGGTTTCGCCGAACGTCACCTTCCACTGGCGCGACAGATCCATGCGGACGCTCTCCTGCGCGGCAGGCTGCGGCGCGGCGGTCATGGCTGCATCAGAAAAGTAGATGAGCCGGGACTCGTAGGGCGCGAGGTCGAGTGCGATGTGCGTGGCGTCGGGCAGTCCCGAAACTTCGCCTGAAAAGGCGTCCCAGGTTTCCGCGTGGTGCGCGCTGTCACGGAATTGCGCCTGCACATGTTTTTCTTCGTTGGATGTGTTGGCGACAAAGTAAAGGTTGCCGCCGGCGACCTTGCGATGGATGAAGCCGATCTGCGGCGTGCGCGGAGACAGCGTCATGTCGGGCGCGGCGTACTGTGCGAGATTCGCGCCGAGCTGCGTTTCATCCTGAATGAAATGCGCGGAGGGGATGGCGCCATGAAAGAGCGTCTGCGACAACTCGTTGACGCGCGCGGAGTCTTCGGCGGCGTTCAGCAGGCCGGGCGCGGTGGCGGGCATGCGCCGCGTGGCAATCACGATGCCGCCCTTGCGCGCGAAGGCGACAATCTTTTCATAGGTGGCAACGGGGAGCCTGTCCACGTCTGGCAGAATGAGCACGCGATAGGGAATGCCGATGCTGTCGATGGTGTCCGCGTCGATGAAGTCCACATTGAAGCCCGCATCGAGGATCTGCGCGATGACCTGCTTGCCGAGGACCTTACCCATCTGTTCGTCGACGGTGACGTTGGAGCCGGTCTGATCGAAGCCGCCGGGCGAGGTGGGCGACGAGCGCTGATGATAGCCGGCCTTGAAGGATGCCCAGACGTCGTCGGTGGGCAGCAGCAGGGCGACGTCGTTGGCCGGCTCTCCCTGGCGCAACGCAAAGCTCACGCGCTGCAGATAGCGCGTGAGGTCAGGCATGGCAAAGTACCACGGGTTGTGCGCGTCGAAGGCGGCAGCCGCGTACATGCGCCATCCCGGCTCGGGCGCCGAGGGCGGCGAGTAAGGCCATCCGTGGCCGATGAGCTGGTTGATGCCCTGGAGAAAATGCAGGTCCGCCTCGGCCTTCATGTCCAGCGGCGTGGCACGGAAGGCGGGCGAGTGCAGCCAGGTCCACGTCTCCGACGAGACAACGGGGTGATGAAAGAGGTGGCCCGCCGAGGCCGCCCAGCGCGTGTCGGAGAATTCGCGCCACATCTGGAAGGTGGCCTTGCCTTCGCCTTCAGGCAGATCGGCGAAGCGATTGCTCGACAGCGAGACCGGCGGGAATCCATAGGTCTGCGAGCGAAAGAGTGTGTGATGCTGCTCGGCCCATGCGTGCAGCGGTTTGAGGAAACCATCGTCGGCCATCTCGGTGAGGGTTCTGCCCCAGTCATGACGGATCGCGGCGGTGTCGGGTCCGGCGTCTGCCACGAGCGCGAGCAGATGGGGGCGCAGATCGTAGCCTCGGCGCCGTTGGAACTCACTCAGCAGCGCGGGGCTCCAGTCCGAACCGTAATCCTCGAGGCTGTCGCTGAAGACGGCGTAGGGCGGCTGATCGCCGAAAGCGGAGAGCAGACGGTCGCCGACAGCGTGAAGGTGGTTTGCGGTTGCGGCGGGGTCGTAGTGATCCAGCACGAAGCCCGCAGCTCCGACGGAGGGCCGCTTGACGTTCATTCCGGTGCGGCTGGAGATAAAGCAGACCAGCGCGCGTGGCTGTGCGGCGGCGGGAAATGTGTATCGGCCTGAAGCAGGCGGCGGCAACGGCTGCGCATGGGCGATGTCGTCCGCAGAAATGGAGGCGGGCAGAAGGTATGCGGAGATCATCGCTTCGCCTGCATCCACAAACGGCGCGAGCGCGGATGTCTCGCCCGCAGCGATGGCATACCTTTCCACGCGCAGCTTTCCCGCGGCCTGGGTGACGGGAATGTGCGGGCCGCCGAACGGCCAGCCGCTGCCGAGGGTTACATCCATGCGCAGTCCCAGGCGGCGTGCCTCCTGCGCTGCAAAGCGCAGCGTGTCGATGTGCTCGTCGGAGAGAAACGGTGTGTTGCGAAAGCCGGTGGAGGGATCGTCGAGCCCGAGGGCGTAGAGGCTGGCGACTTCAACGCCGCCGATGCCGCCGGCCTTCATCTGCTCCAGCTCGCGGGTGATTTCGGGTTTGGTGGCAGCAGGTCCGAACCACCACCAGCGCATCATGATGCGGCTTGAATCCGGCGGATTGGCGAAGACGCGATGGAGCGCTGCGATGTCTGTGCTGGTTTGAGCCGGGGCGGGCCGGCAACAGAGCAGCCCGATGACGGGAAGAAGAATTCGCAAGAGGAGACGAAGGCGTGTGGAGATGTGTCGGCGGGCAGCAGACGGAGCTGGCGGCATGAGAGCGAAACCTCCTGAAATTGCGCGCGGCAAACGCGCGGCGCGGCTTTGTGCGAATCGAATCGGCCCGTTCCTTGGTAGCAGAGCAGAGCCGAACTTGCAATCGCGTCCGGCATGCAGGCGACCCGGGTGACGGCGGGTTCACCTGTCCATCTTAGCTGTGAATTCAAATGATGAATATTTTTACTTCCGAACATTGCATTGCGCGTGGTAAGGTTTTTAGCGCTCGGACACATCTCTCCGGACCGCTGCCGTAAGTGCAGGCTCGGGTCTGGAGTGCGGCGCCTGCAACCAGCCGCAAACTGACTGCCCATAAAGGAGAAACCATGAAGCACCCTGCAATAAAGCTGATCGCGGCGAGCGCGGCGCTCATCGCGTGCCTGGGCGTTGCCCCGGCGCAGAACAAGCCCGATTCGCTGAAGAGCGGATTCGAGAATCCGCCGGCAAGTGCGCGACCGCGGGTGTGGTGGCACTGGATGAACGGCAACATCACGCAGGAAGGCATCAAGCTGGACCTGGAGTGGATGCATCGCGTGGGCATTGCCGGCTTCCAGAACTTTGACGCGGCCCTGCAGACGCCGCAGGTGGTAAAGCAGCGGCTGGCGTACATGACGCCGGAGTGGAAGGACGCGTTCAAGTATGCAACCACGCTGGCGGACCAGCTGGGCATGGAAGAGGCCATCGCAGGATCGCCGGGCTGGAGCGAGTCGGGCGGTCCGTGGGTTCCGCCGTCGCATGGCATGAAGAAGTATGTGTGGAGCGAGACCGAGGTTGAGGGCGGCAAGCCCTTCACGGGCACGCTGGCGCATCCGCCGACGAGCACCGGGGCGTTTCAGAACGTGGGCATTCGCGATTCGCTCGGCGGACGTGAAGGACCGAAGCAGATTCCGCAGTACTACGCCGATTCAGTGGTGATTGCGTATCGCAGGCCGGCGAGCGATGTGCCTGCCGCTTCGCTGCACCCGAAAGCGACGGCCAGCGGCGGCACGCCGGACGTGGCCATGCTGAGCGATGGAGACCTGGAGAAGCCGACCGGGATCGCCATTCCCGAGCCGGGGCACGACGCGTGGATTCAATTCGAGTACGACCAGCCGACGGCCATCCGGTCTCTGACGATCGCGACCAAGGACCCAAGCCGGATTGTGGCCATGGTCTATGGGATTGCCGCGCCTCAGAAATCCCTGGAAGCGAGCGACGACGGGCAGAACTTCCGTGTGGTTGCCGAACTGAACGGGCGCGAAGCGGCAGAGGACACGGTCTCGTTCCCCGCCGTTACAGCGAAATATTTCCGCGTGGTCTTCAAGCGCACGCCACCTCCGGCGCCGCCGGCGTGGGCCGCGGGCCTCGATCCTTCTTCGTTCGGTATCCGGTTCGGCAAGCGCCCCGACGCATACGAAATTGCCGAGCTGGTTCTGCATCCCGGCGCGCGCGTCAATCGCTTTGAAGAGAAGGCCGCCTTCGTGCCCGTGCCGGACCTGTACGGCTATGCGTCTGCTCCGGTTGATGCCGCCGATGCGATCAACAAGGCTGACGTTATCGACCTGACCTCAAAGATGCACGAGGACGGCACGCTGGACTGGACGCCGCCGCCGGGCAACTGGGTTGTGTTGCGCTTTGGCTATTCGCTGCTGGGCATCACCAATCACCCGGCAACGGCTGAGGCCACGGGCCTTGAGGTGGACAAGCTCGACAGAAGGTTCGTGAAGCAATACATGGAGACCTACCTGAACAGCTACAAGGAAACGGTAGGCCCTGACTTAATGGGCAAGCGCGGCATCAAGTACGTCATCAACGACAGCTGGGAGGCGGGTTCGCAGAACTGGACCGATAACATGATCGACCAGTTCCGGAAGCGTCGCGGCTACGATCCGCTGCCGTGGATGCCGGTGCTCGCGGGGCAGGTGGTCGAAAGTTCCGCAGCCAGCGACAAGTTCCTCTGGGACTTCCGCAAGACCATTGGCGACCTGATTGCGGACGAGCACTATGGCCAGCTGGAAGACACGCTGCATGAGTGGCACATGGGCCACTACGGCGAATCGCACGAGTCCGGGCGCGCCTTTGTTGCCGATGGCATGGAAGTGAAAAAGTTCAATGAAGTGCCCATGAGCGCCATGTGGACGCAGACGCCGGGTGTGAACAACATCCAATATGGCTACAACGCAGACGATCGCGAGTCGGCGTCGGTGGCGCATATCTACGGGCAGAACCTCGCCGCGGCGGAGTCGCTGACGGCGGCTGCCGCGCCGTGGGCGTGGTCGCCGGCAACGCTGAAGCCGACCGCCGATCAGGAGTTGCTGAACGGCATCAACCGGTTTGTGATTCACGAGTCGGCGCACCAGCCGCTGGTGGGCAAGGCTCCGGGACTGACGCTTGGGCCGTTCGGCCAGTGGTTCAACCGCAACGAAACGTGGGCGGAAGAGGCGGGGCCATGGGTCAATTACCTGGGGCGCTCCAGCTACATGCTGCAGCAGGGGCACTTTGGCGCGGACCTTGTGTACTTCTACGGCGAGGACTCGAACCTGACGGCAATCTACGAGCATAAGTCGCCGGAGGTGCCGGCGGGCTACGGGTTCGACTACATCAACGCCGACGCGCTTATCCATGAGCTGAGCGTGCGTGACGGGCGCATTGTTACGCCGGGCGGCATGGAATATCGCGTGCTGGGCCTCGCACCTTATAGCCGCCATATGTCGCTGCCGGTACTGCGCGCCATTCACAAGCTGGTGACGGACGGCGCTGTGGTGGCCGGCCCCAAGCCGAACGACGATCCAAGCCTTGCCGACAATGAAGCGGAGTTCCGCAAGCTGAACGACGAGTTGTTTGGCGATGGTTCGGGCGTACACAAAGTGGGCAAAGGCACGGTGTATGCAGGGCAGGACCTGGGCGATGTGTTCAAGGCGCTCAGCGTCGCGCCCGACTTTGACTACACCAAGCCGGAGAGCGACACGAGGCTGGAGTTTGTGCATCGCAAGACGGCAGACAGCGACCTCTACTTTGTGGACAACCGCAACGACCGCAACGAGCAGTTGAATGCAACCTTCCGCGTCACCGGCAAGGAGCCCGAACTGTGGTATGCGGAGACCGGCAAGAGCGCGCCGGTTTCCTACAAGATTGTGGATGGCCGCACCACCGTGCCCTTGAAACTGGAGCCCTGGGGCACCGTGTTTGTCGTCTTCCGCAAGCCGACCACAGCAACCTCGCGCACGCTGCACCCGGAGTCCGAAACGCAGCTTGCCACGGTGGACGGCCCGTGGAAGGTGAGCTTCCCGCCGAACGGGGGCGCGCCTGCATCGATTACGGTGGACAAGCTGGCGTCCTGGAGCGACAACGCGGACGCGGGCGTGAAGTACTTCTCGGGGACCGGCACGTACACGCAGAGCGTCAACGCGCCGGCATCGTGGTTCAAGAAGGGCGCGCGTGTCTGGCTTGACCTGGGCGATGTGAAAAACCTGGCGCAGGTGGAGATCAATGGCAAGCCGCTGGGCGTCGTGTGGCACACGCCATACCGCGTGGACGCGACCGGAGCGCTGAAGCCGGGAGCGAATGCGATCACCATCAAGGTGACGAACGCATGGGTCAACCGGATGATTGGCGACCAGCAGCCCGGCGCGACCGCTTACACGTTCGCCGACGTGAAGCCGTACAGGGCGAACTCGCCGCTGCTGCCGTCGGGTCTTCTTGGCCCGGTGCGGTTGTACTCCGTCTCGGCGCAGTAAGGCTGGAACCTAACGACACAAGCCAGCATCAGCAACCGATGGCCTGCATACCCTGCAGGCCATCGCTTTTTTTTGCGTGGCAGGCGCGGGCTTTCCTATGTGAGTTTGTCGACCGCCGCTGCCAGGTCAAAGTCCTTGGCCGTGAGGCCGCCCGCGTCATGGGTGATGAGGGCGAGGCGCACGCGGTTGTAGCGGATGTCGATGTCGGGATGGTGGCCCGCTTCCTCGGCAAGATTGCCGACACGATTGACGAAGCGGAGCGCGGCGCGGAAGTCCACGAAGGTAAAGGTGCGCGCCAGCTCGCCGTCAACCACTTGCCAGGATGGCAGCGCGCTGAGACGGGCAGCAAGCTCAGGACCGGAGTATTGGTACATCGTCGCTCCTCCTCGATGCAAGTTCCTTGCCCGGTCCATTGTGAGGCCGGGCAGAGAGATTGTCCATTGTACGAGGATGAGGTTCCGCCGTGCGCCGGAGTCGCGGATTGCGGCTCCGGTACACGGACGGATCATGCGAGGCTGAATCCGCTCTTTGCCAGCGGCAGGGTGCGGATGCGCTTGCCTGTTGCGGCAAAGATGGCATTACAGATGGCCGGAATCGCCGGAGGCAGCGCGGGTTCGCCCAGGCCCGTGGGCGGGTTGGGCGTGATGCGCCAGGAGATGTGCATCTCCGGGGTTTGCCGGATGCGGGGCAGGCGGTACTGCGGATAGTTGCTCTGCTCCATCTGCCCGCCGGCCATCGTCACTTCCAACGCTGTGTGGCCCATGCCCTCGATAATCGCGCCCTCCACCTGCGCCCGCGCGCCGGAGGGATTGATGATTTGATGGCCCACGTCGGCCACGGCCCAGACTTTGTTGACGCGGACGCGGTTGGCGGCGTCCACGGTGACTTCGGCGACTTCAGCGCAGTAGCCCAGGTGGCAGGCGTAGGCGGCAATACCCATGCCTGTTCCGGAGGCGCGCTTGCGGCTGCGCCAGCCGGACTCCTCGGCAACCTGCTGCAAGACTCCGGCGAGCCGCTCGGGACGGAAGACGTAGCCGCCGGGGCGGGCGGGTTCCGCGCTGGGCACGGGGGTGGCGGCGAGCAGCTCCAGTTGCAGGTCCAGCGGATCGCGTCCGGCGGCGTGCGCCACTTCGTCGAGGAACGACTGGCCGACGAAGGCAATTGCATTGGCGCCCGGAGCGCGCATCGGGCCGGTGCGCAACCACAGCGGCATGGCCGAGTGGCCGATGAAGTAGTTGGGCACGCGGCCCGACGGAAATTCATCGGGACCGATGCCCGCCGAAGGCGCTGCGTGCTCGCCCTCGCCAAAGGTGACCAGGTGCTGCCGCCAGGCAACCACGCGGCCCTGCGCATCGAGGCCGGCCTTGAAGCCGTGCCAGCCGGCGGGGCGATAGGCGTCGTGGGCGAAGTCATCCTCGCGGGACCAGAGCACCTGCACAGGCGCTTTGACTTCGCGGGAGATCCACGCGGCTTCGAGCATGTAGTCGTTCATCAGCCGCCGGCCAAAGCCGCCGCCGGTGCGTGTCATGTGGACGGTGATGTCGCTTTCGGCGATGCCCAGCTCGTGGGCGACCAGCCTGCGACCGCCGCCGGGTGCCTGGCTTGTGGTCCAGACTTCGAGTTTGCCGTTGTCAAAGCGGGCGGTGGTGTTCTGCGGCTCCAGCGCGCCGTGGACCAGGAAGGGATAGGCGTAGGTCGCTTCCACCGTTTTTGCGGCGGACTTGAAGGCCGCGTCCACATCGCCGTAGGCGCGGAGCGTGTGGCCGGGCGGCTGCTTGAGCAGTTGCGCGGCCTTGTCGTCGAATCCCTTGCTGCTTTGCGCGGGTGCGGTGGGCGAGCCCGCAGCGGTGTCCCACACCACCTTCATCGCCTTGCGCGCGGCCTGGGCCTGCCACCAGGTATCCGCGAGGATGGCAATGCCGGGCTCGAGGCCGGGGTCGGACTGGACCACGGCCGCGGCGCGCACGGTGCCCTCGACGATGAAGGCGTGGCGCACGCCGGGCATGGCCTTGATCTGGTCGAGGTTGGCGCTCTTTACCTTGCCCGCGAAGACGGGGCACTTCTGATAGACGGCATGCAGCATTCCGGGCAGCGCGACATCGATGCCGAACAGCGGCTTGCCGGTGAGTAGCGCTGGATTGTCCACGCCGCTGGTGAATTTGCCGATGATCTTGTAGTCCTTCGGATTCTTCATCTGCAAGGAGGCGGAATCCGGTACGGGCAGCGCAACAGCGTCGTCGGCCAGTTCGCCGTAGCTCAGCGAGCGCTGGCTTGCTGTGTGCAGCACGCGTCCGGCCGCGGTGGAGCACTCCTGCTCCGGCACGCTCCAGCGATGCGCGGCGGCCGTAATCATCAGCTGTCGGCCGGCAGCGCCCACGCGGCGCAGGGGCTCCCAGTTGAGGGGCGTGGACATGGAGCCGCCGGCAAACTGCGCGCCATAGGCAGCTTCATCCAGGCTGGCCTGCTCCACGCGCACCTGGCTCCACTCCACGTCCAGTTCCTCGGCGATGAGCATGGGCAGCATGGTGCGCACGCCCTGACCAACCTCAGGGTTCTTGGCCTGGATCGTGATTTTGCCGGTGCGATCGATATGGATGAAGGCGCGCGGAGAGAGCGCGGGCGGGCGCTGCTCGGGCTGGCCGCCAAGGGCGCGCGCGAGCGGTTGATCATAAAGGCTCAGCGCCAGGCCGCCGCCCGCCAGAGCGCTCAATTGCAGAAAATGCCGCCGATTCAATGCCACGGGGAATCCCTCCTGGATGGGCTAGTCGCGCAGCGCCGGAGTCATCTGCCCGGCTGCCCGGTGAATGGCTTCGCGGATGCGCGCATACGTGCCGCAGCGGCACAGGTTGCCGTTCATGGCAGTGTCAATTTGCGCGTCTGTGGGCTTGGGCGTATTTTCCAGCAGCGCCACGGCGCTCATCATCTGGCCGCTCTGGCAGTAGCCGCACTGGGGCACGTCCACTTCGTCCCAGGCCTTCTGCACCGGATGCGTGCCGTCTGCCGAGAGGCCTTCGAGCGTGGTGATTTTCGAACCTGCCACGGCGGACACCTTCGTGATGCAGGAGCGCACGGCGCGTCCATCCACAATCACGGTGCATGCGCCGCAGGCGCCCACGCCGCATCCAAACTTGGCACCTTTCAGGCCCAGGTGTTCGCGCAGAACCCACAGCAGCGGCGTGTCGGGCGCGGCGTCCACTTGCATGGTCTGGTTGTTGACCGTCAGTTTCAAAGGCACAGACCCTCCTCGATATGGCCGCGGGGCAAGACCCTCAGCGGGGACGCGGCGACTCAAACAGTCTCAGCCCGGGATGAACCCTCGGCTGTGACGCTTATCACAGCAGCGATGGGATTCAAGTGCGCTCGAAGACGAACTTGAGTGCCGGGCGGACGGCTTCTGGGAGCGGAAGGGCAGGCAGACTTAGAAATACAGCTCCGGGTTCTCCATGATCTTTTGCAGGTTGTCCAGCTGCACCTGCAGAACCTGGAAGAGATCGCCAAAACGCCCGGTAATGCGAAACGAGCTGCCGTCCGGCTTGTGCACCTTGCGGTCAGCCGAGCTGGCGCTGATGACGTGGGTAAAGGCAATCGCGGCTTTTGCAGAGCGGGGCGCAAGAAACGCCTCGGTCTCCGTGCTCCACTGCTTGACGTCTTCGACCCACTTCATCAGCTCGGGGCCTGGGTTGGACATCTGATTTGGAACAGACGATTGCAGTTGACGCCCGCGGTCCATTAATGGAGCGAGAGCTCGTGCGCTCATTTCTGCCCGGCGCTTGTGCAGCCAGTCGGGCAGCTCAAGCCACAGGATCGCCACCAGGATGAAGAAATCCACAATCAGGATGAGCCAGTCAATCCCGCGTGTTTCCACGAAGAGGCGGTCGAGAACATCCATGGAAGCGGCTCCTGAGCAGCGTGCAAGCCTGCCGAACATAGTACGCCGCTTTTGAGACGCTGATTTGAACCGGCCGGAGCTTGTGGAAAACGAAAATGGTCCGCGATGCCGCTCAGAAGGCATGCCCCGGCGCGGAGTGCGCTGCCGGAACCGGGTGCTCCACGATCGGGGATGCGCCCTTCAAGAAGGCCGGGTCCATGGATGCGATATCCACGCGGTAGCTCACGCTGTTCGCGGTGGGGAAGTTTGCCGGGACCTTCTGTGTCACGCGCCCCGTGGCCGCCCATTCCGTGCCGCGCTGCAGCAGCGTGATGAATCCCACGCAGCTCATGGCCGCCGGATCGTGGCCCATCGGGGTGTGGAAGACGCGGCCCTTGCCGTAATGCACTACCATCACCATGGGCTCGTCGTGACCGGTTCCCTTGTTCTTTGGGTCGGAGTAGGCGGTGGCCAGCACGGTCATGTTCCTGCCGGGTCCGCGAAGAGAGTCATACAACTCGTCGGGCGCGTGCATCCACACAGGCGGCAGGCCGCGCAGGATGGGATGTTGCGGCTCGCGCGCGACCACCTGGAACGGAAGCCGGTTGCCGTGATTGCCGGCGGAACCGGGAGCGCTGTCGGAGGCCAGCTTGCCATCCTTGATATACCAGTGCGGTCCTGCCAGTTCGTTGCGGCCTCTCCAGCCGCCGATGCCCGTCATCAGGTTGTAGGCCGGCCAGTTGGGAAATGCGTTGTCCGCGGCATGCACCACCACAAGGCCGCCGCCATTGCCGACGAACTGCTCAAACTGCGCGCGCAGAGGCTCCGGCCAGTCAGGGGCGTCGTAGTTCGACACGATCACCTGGTAGCGGCTGAACTGCGGATTGAAGCCGCTGAAGTCTCCATTGCCCGGCGGCGCGGTCAGCACGGTCACCTGGAACAGGCCCGCTTCTTCCAACTCCTCGCGCAGCACGGGAGTCGTCAGCTTCCAGTTGTGCCACGGGCCTCCGCTGTCGCCGTCGAGGAGCAGCACGCGAATCGGGCCAGCCGGGGCCGCATGCGCGCGGACGGTCTGCGCGTGCATGCGCATTGTGGGAAGCAGCAGCGTGACGAGGCAGACGGCGATCCTGAGGGTCTTCATCATAGGCTTGTGCAACGCACGAACCAGCATACGCGCCCGCTGCGCCCGCCACAATTGTGTTGCAGCGGCAGTGTTTGCGGGGGCCTCGCGCACAGGCGGAGGGACTGCCGAAGCGTTGGCTTCTTCTCCGGGTCTTCGCCGCACGCCCGCGTACGCCGCATTCTGGACGGACTGATTTCGTTGGCTCACGCGCATCAGCTCCAGCATTTGCGGTTGACCTGGAGGGGAAGCGACGTTATAGTGAGCTATATGAGTCTGTGCCTCACTTCGGCGATCTGTTGCGCATGTTGTTGTGCGCCGCGCCGGACTGTGGGGTAAACCAGCCTAAGTAAGACTCAGTACGATTTCCCCCTAAGCCCGCGCCGCAGATTCTCTGCTGCCGCGGGTTTTCTATTTTCAGCACAAAACGAAACGGAGAGTTTGCATGACAGCGACAGCGATCGCGGACAGGTCAGCGGTGCTTCCGCACCAGGACGGGAAGCGCGCGACGGCGGTGGACCGGCTCAACCACATCCAGCTGCTTGAGGCAGAAAGCATTCACATCCTGCGCGAAGTGGTGGCGGAGTTTCAGAACCCGGTGATGCTTTATTCCATCGGCAAGGACTCCTCGGTGATGCTGCGCCTGGCGCAGAAGGCCTTCTATCCCGCGCCGATTCCGTTTCCCCTGCTGCACGTCGACACGGGCTACAAGTTCAAGGAGATGCTGGAATTCCGTGATCGCTATACGAGCGAGCTGGGGGTCAAGCTGATCGTGTGGCGCAATGAAGAAGCGCTGGCCGACGGCGCGAACCCTGTGCGGCTGGGCACGCAGCGCTGCTGCGGCCTGCTGAAGACGCAGGCCCTGCTGGACGGGCTGCGCGCGCACGGCTTTGACGCGGCCTTCGGCGGCGCGCGACGCGACGAGGAAAAATCGCGCGCCAAGGAGCGCATCTTCTCCTTCCGCGACAGCGCCGGGCAGTGGGACCCGAAGAACCAGCGGCCCGAGTTGTGGAACCTGTTCAATGCGCGCATCAGCCAGCGAGAGAGCATTCGCGTGTTTCCGCTCTCCAACTGGACGGAGCTGGACATCTGGCACTATATCCATCTCGAAAAGATTCCCATCGTGCCGCTCTATCTGGCCAAGGAGCGCCGCATGCTGGTGCGCGGCGACAGCCTCATCCCGGTCGAGCAGCCTTTTGTGCAGGGTTTGCCGGGCGAGGAACAGTGGATCAAGTGCCGTCTGCGCTCGCTGGGTTGCAGCCCGTGCACCGGCGCAATCCGCTCCGATGCGGACACGGTTCCGAAGATCATCGCGGAACTGATGGCGGTGCGAAACTCCGAGCGCGCCAATCGCGTGATCGATCACGACCAGGATGGTTCGATGGAGATGAAGAAGCGCGAGGGCTATTTCTGATGGGCTTTGCAGAGGAGCGTTTGAACGGGGCCGCGAACGGTGTTGCGGTGGACGATGTAGACGCGCGCATCGAGGAACAGCTCGAGGCGGAGCGCGGAAAGGACCTGCTGCGCTTCAGTACCGCGGGCAGCGTGGACGACGGCAAGTCCACGCTGATTGGACGGCTGCTGTACGACTCGCGCAATGTCTACGATGACCACGTGCGCGCGGTGACACGCGATGCGGCCATCGACTTTGCGCAACTGACGGACGGCCTGCGTGCCGAGCGCGAGCAGGGCATCACCATCGATGTTGCGTATCGCTACTTTTCAACGGCGAAGCGCAAGTTCATCATCGCCGATACGCCGGGGCACGAGCAGTACACGCGCAACATGGCCACCGGCGCGTCTACGGCAGATGTGGCGATCGTGCTGGTGGATGCGCGCAAAGGCATCCTCGACCAGACGCGGCGTCACGCCTGCATTGCATCGCTGCTGGGCATTCCGACTGTCATCGCGGCCATCAACAAGATGGACCTGATGGAGTTCTCGCAGCAGGTCTTCGAGCAGCATCGCCGCGATCTGGAAGCGCTCGCCGAGCGGCTTGAGATTCCCGAGCTGATTGCGGTTCCGGTGAGCGCGCTGGAAGGCGACAACATTGTGCACCGCAGCGAGCGGATGCCGTGGTACACGGGCCAGAGCCTTCTGGGCCTGCTTGAGAGCGTGCCCCTTGCCATCGAACGCGCCCATGCCGGGCTGCGATTTCCGGTGCAGCGCGTGCTGCGCCCACACCAGGATTTTCGCGGCTTTGCGGGGCAGATCGCGGCAGGCAGAGTGCGCCCCGGCGATGAGGTTGTCGCGCTGCCGTCGGGAGTGCGCACGCGCGTGCGGTCGATCTCCACATGGGATGGCGAACTGGACGAGGCGCGCGCGCCTCAATCGGTCGTGCTGACGCTTGAGGACGAGACCGACCTGAGCCGTGGCGAGATGATCGCTTCTGCCAGCGCGCCTCCGCGCAGGACCACGCGCTTTGAAGCGACCGTGGTGTGGATGCACGCGACGCCGCTGCGCGCGGGCGCCACGTATCTGCTGAAGCACACCTCGCAAACCGTGCGCGCGCGTGTCGCGGAGATTCGTTCGCGCATCGATGTCGAGCATCTGGAAGAGCGCGCAACCGATCAGCTTGCACTGAACGATATCGGCCACGTGGTGATTGAAACCAGCCGGCCGCTGCTGGCAGATACCTATCGCGAAAGCCGGACAACGGGCAGCCTGATTTTGATTGATCCCGCGGACAATGCGACCGCGGGCGCAGGCATGATTCGCGCGATCACGGACGCAGCCGAGGATGCACCCGCTCTTGCGCAAGCGACCGGGGCGCTGATTGCGCTGGGTGCGCGCCCGCATCTGGCTGCGGACCTGGAGCGCGCGCTGCTCGGCGCGAATGTGCTGGTGCTGCGCACGCGGGCTCGCGGCGCGCGCGCCGCGCTGCTTGCCGTTGCGCACCTGGGCGCGGTGGTGCTGGCGGAGAGCGATGCCGCCGGTCCTGTTCTGCTGACCGTTGCGGATACCGATGCGGCAGAGACGCACGTGCTTGCCGGTGAGCAGGCCGAGGAAATTCTGAACGAACTGAAACGACTGGGAGCGATTCCCACTGGAGACTCCGAAGATGACGACGCAGTTGCCCGTTGAGATTGAAGAACGTGCCGGCGCCGCGCGGCAGTTTTTGCGCGAGCGGCTTGCCGGCGCGCGGAATGTCTGCGTGACAAGCAGCTTTCAGGCGGAGGACGTTGTTGTGCTGCACATGGTGCGCGAGCTCGTTCCGCAGGTCCCTGTGCTTTTTCTTGAGACGGGCTATCACTTTGCCGAAACGCTCGCCTATCGCGATCGCATGGCGGCGGAGTGGAATCTGAACCTGGTTAATGTGCTGCCTGAGCGCACGGTTGCGGAGCAGGAATCCGAGTTTGGCATTCTGAACCAGAGCGCGCCCGACCGCTGCTGCGCGTTGCGCAAGGTGGAGCCGCTGTTTCGCTCGCTGGCCCCTTACAGCGTGTGGATTACGGGGCTGCGCCGCCAGCAGTCGAAGTCGCGCGCGCATCTGCAGCAGGAGGAAAGCTTCACGCTGCCCGGCGGGCAGACGCTGGCCAAGCTGAGTCCGCTGGCGGAGTGGACGACGCGCGACGTGTGGCTGTATGCGGGAGCGCACGACATTCCACTGCTGCCGCTGTATGACAAGGGATACACGAGCATCGGATGCGAGCCGTGCACGAGCCTGCCCTTTGATCCCAACGATCCGCGCTCGGGGCGCTGGTCCGGGCAAAAACTCGAGTGCGGCATTCACATTCAGGCTTCGTAGTCCCCGGGGATAGACGATGGAAATTCTTCTGGGCTTTGGCATCGCCGCTTTGATTGCGATGACCGGCGTTGGCGCCGGCACCATTACCGCGCCGTTGCTCATTCTGTTTCTGCATCTGCCGGTGGAGGCCGCGGTGGGCACGGCCCTCGCGTATTCCGCGGCAGTGAAGCTGGTGGTCGTTCCGGCGCAGATCTGGCGGCGCAAGGTGGAGTGGCGCGTTCTCGGCGCGATGCTGCTGACCGGCATTCCCGGCGTGGTGCTGGGCAGCGTATTGTTCAAGCGCATGGCGCGCAGCGAAAGCAACACGCTGTGGCTTTATCTTGCGCTGGGCAGCATGATTGCGCTGTGCTCGGCGTGGTGCATCTTCCGGCATTTTCGGCCTGCGGATGCCGGCGGCAACCGGCCTTACCGGCCGGGCTGGCTGGCGCTCTCCATGCTTCCTGTGGGCGCGGAGGTCGGCTTCTCGTCCTCGGGGGCCGGCGCGCTGGGCACGCTGGCACTGCTTGGTTTCACGCCGCTGGATGCGTCGCGCGTGGTGGGCACGGACCTCGCGTTCGGGCTCTGCATTGCGCTTATCGGCGGCGGCATGCACTTCAGTTATGGCGGAATCGACCCCGCGCTGCTGAGCCGGCTGCTTGCCGGAGGCCTGCTGGGCGCGCTCGCCGGCAACAGCCTTGCTCCGCGCATCCCCGCGCGCGCCATGCGCCTCGCGCTGTCGGTCTGGCTCTTCGCCATGGGCATGGAGATCTGCTGGCACGCGCTTGCCGGAGCACGCGGATAACGGCAGCGACGCAGCGGGCACCTTGCCAGCGCTGCGTCCGGCTGGCGATACTGCCAGTGGCGCTTCTGCTGGCACTTCAACCTTCCCTGGCGAGAATTCAACTTGACGCGAGAGCTAACCACCGCACGTCTGGCACGAAAGCAGTGCCTTTCCTCCTCGGCGCAATGCTTCCACTTCGAGTTTGTTCTGGATGAGCTGAAGAGCTTTCAGTTCACGCCCGGCCAGTTTGTTTCAGTCGTGGACCAGGACCCGAACGGCAAAGAACAGACACGCGCCTACTCCCTTGCTTCCGCGCCCAGAGGCAACCGCTTCGATCTGTGCCTGAACCGCGTCGAGGGTGGCTTCTTTTCCAACCGCCTGCCGGACCTTCCCGTTGGCGGAACCATCCAGATTCAGGGGCCGCTCGGCTACTTCACGCTGCGCGAGCCCATCACGGACTCGATCCTTGTCGCCACCGGCACGGGCATCGCGCCCATGCGCGGCTTTGCGCAGTGGCTGTTTCCCGAGGACGGTCCCGACCGCAGCGAGGGCCGCGAAATATGGCTCGTCTATGGCACGCGCCACGAAAGCGAGCTTTACTATCACGAAGAATTCGAGGCGCTCGCGGCGCGTCATGCGAATTTCCGTTACCTGGCCACGCTCAGCCGCGCAGCTGAAAGCTGGACCGGCCTGCGCGGATACGTGCAGGATCACGTGGCCCGCATCGTGGAGGAGCGCGCCGCGCGTCTGGGCCAGCCGCTGCCCGTTCCGGCGCCGGACGCCGCGACGCCGGCGGCCGAGCTGCACTTCGACATTCATGCGTATATCTGCGGGCTCAGCCCCATGATTGCCGCCGTTCGCGAGCGGTTGAAAGCCTTCGGATGGCAGCGAAGGCAAATCGTAACAGAGCGCTACGACTGAGTTTGTCCGATCGGGAATGATGCGCCGTTAGAGATTGAACAGCTCGCGCAGCCGCTTTGTCTGCGCGCGGCTGACGGGAATCTCCGTCTGCTTCTTGTCATTCATGCGCAGCTGATAGCTTGACTTGAACCACGGCACCACTTCGCGGATGTGGTTGATGTTCACCACAAAGCCGCGATGCGCGCGCCAGAAGAGCGCGGGGTCCAGCAATTCCAGCAGGTCCTCGAGCGTGCGGCACTTTGACTGGCCTTCGAAGCTCTGCGTGACCACGCGAATGACGCCTTCGTCGATGGCGGCGAAGCAGATGTCCGCCTGGTCCACGAGCAGGAGGCGGTTCTGCGCCTGGACAATGAGCCGGGCCGGATGCGGCACGCGCGATGCGCCCTGCGGCCGGTTCAGCAGCCGCAGCAGGGCGTCAATGTGCGACTCGGGGAGGCCTGCCGTTCCTGCTCCGCCGGCCATGCGCCCGCGCACGCGCTCCAGCGCCTGCTGCACGCGCGTGCGGTCAAATGGCTTGAGCAGATAATCCACGGCGTTCACGTCAAAGGCGCGCACGGCGTACTGGTCATAGGCCGTGGCGAAGACGATCTGGGGCAGAGGCTCGGCCTCCTTGCCCGGCTGCGCGTGGTGCCGGTCCATCAGCCGCTGAAGCACGGCAAAGCCGTCCTGGCCCGGCATCTGCACATCGAGGAAGACAAGGTCGGGGTGGTGCTCTTCGATCAGGTCCACGGCTTCGAGGCCGTTGCTGCCCTGCGCCACCACGTCCACGTCGCCCACTTCGTCGAGCAGGTACTTCAGCTCGTCGCGGGCCAGCTGTTCGTCGTCGATGATGAGCGCGGAGATGGACATGTGTATGCCGGCAGCTTGATTGTAGGAAGGCAGCACGGCCGGGTCAATTCGGCCCGGAAGCTGAAGTCCGTGCAACGGGAGCGGGGCATTGGCCGCTGCGCTGCAATGGAAGGGCTTACTCGCCGAGGACCCTCAGACGCGCAGGCAAGTGGTCGCGGGAGAGTTCATGGCCGCAGCGGGTGCAGTACTGGTCCGTGGCGCGCACCGTGCGGAAGCAATTGCCGCAACTGGCGGTGAGCTGGAAATTGCACTGCGGGCAGAAGTGGAAGTCGCTCTGCACGTGCGTGGCGCAGGCCGGGCAACTGGAAACCACGGGCGCGCGCAGCAGGAAGTAAAGCACGGCGCCGATGCCGCCAGGCATGACAAAACAAATCAGCATCCAGAAACGCGCGCTCATGGCGCGGCGGGGCGCGTCCTTGCTGACAAAGCCCACCAACAGGAAATAGACCGCGGCCAGCAGACCCCAGGAGAGGTTGAGATAGATGCGCAGGCCAAGCGGCGCTGTGTGGTGCTGCTGGCCAGGAAAGACGAGCCAGAAATAGTACTCGACCAGCAGGAACGCAGCGACGGCGGTCATGATCGACCAGATTGGGATCAGGCGAGTGTCCTGGTCAGCGTGGATGGATTCCGGATTGCGCATTGAGCCATCCCTCCTCAGAGGGCTTTTTACAAGATTAAGCACAGCTTAATCCCTTACTGGAATGGACGGGAAGGTTAATAAAGAAGTTGCGCCTACTTTTAAGGGGCTCTGATTTAAGGTGTTCCGCTCTGCCGCCGGGTCAGGGCTTTTGGCGCAGCCAGCCGGCCAGAAGGACAGCGGCCAGCAGCGCCGAACTGAGGAAGAAAGCCCAGACGCTGAGTTGGCTCAGCAGGCTGGCGAGGCGGCCTTCTTCAATGAGATTCTCCACAATCCACCAGACGGGCGGGCCGACGATGAAGAAGACGACCAGGATGGCCGCCAGCGCCAAAGCGCGATTCCGCTTGAGGCCGGCCTTCTGCTCCTGCATCACGCCCAAAGAGGCCATGACAACGCGGCGGGTATGGTGGGCAACTTTGCAGTCCTGGGCGGCATGGTTGCCTGCGATGGCCGCAAGCATGTCCCGGTGGGCGCTTGCGTCATTGCCCGCGCCGGAAGCCGTGCCGGTTACCGTACCTGCATTCTTCACACCGCCCCCTGGCGATGCGCATGCGAGCGCTCAATTCTTGGCTTGATGGCGGCGAGGCCGCGATAAAGTCTTGATTTCACAGTGGAAAGAGGCGCGTGCGTCACTTTGGCAATCTCGTCCAGCGAGAGTTCCTCGTGGAAGCGGAGCACCAGCACCTCGCGGTACAGGGTGTCCAACTGGAGCAGCGCCGCTGCAATACATTCGCGGTCCTCGACGTTCGCGAAACGGTCGAACGGAGAGGGCTGGTCGTCAGGCACCTCGCAGCACATGGGCCGGTCGTCGTCGTTGCCGGTCTCAAACATCTCGTCCAGGCTGGACATGGTCCGTTTGCGCCGCTGGTCGATCATCAGATTGCGCGCAATGGTGAAGAGCCAGGTCTCAAACCGCGCCTTGCCGTTGAACTGGGCTCCGCGCACCAGCACGCGCATCCAGACCTCCTGAAAGAGGTCCTCTGCCATCTCGCGATTGCCGGTCAAAAATAAGAGATACCGCAGCAGGCGGTGCTGATAGCGGACAATCAGCGAGTCCAGAAGGCCGGCATCCTGCCGCTTGAGCCCCTCGGCAATCGCGAGGCTCTCCTGTCGCACCAGCTCTTCAGCTTGCGTGGCGGAACCTGGGGCGAATAATGAGCGAATAACTGCGCCAGTACTCATCGCATTTATTTAGACGACAAAACGGTCTCCGAAGCCGCACTAAATCAATTTTTGACTGGAAAAATTATACCGCCGCCATAAAACCCGCGTCCGGGCCTTGCCCAAGCCACCAATCTTCTACACTATCCCTCATGGAAGTTCTCTACGGGCTGCACTCGGTGGAGGAGGCGCTCCGGGCCGGCAAGCGCCGGTTTGATCACGTACTGGTGGCTCGGGAACGGCAGGACGAACGGCTGGCCCGGCTGGTCGCTGAGTGCCGGGAGGCGGGCGTCCGGGTTCGCCAGGAGCCGCGCGAGCAATTGACGCAACTGGCCGGCACGCCCGCCCACCAGGGCGTGGTTGCCATGGTCCGCCCTCAGCAGGCGCTGAGCATTGAAGACCTTTTTGCGCCGCCCGCCGCGCCCGCCGGAGCACCGCGCCCGGCGCGGCTTCTGCTGGCGCTGGACGGCGTGGAAGACCCGCAGAATCTGGGCGCTCTGCTGCGCGTGGCGGACGGCGCAGGCGTGGATGGCGTGGTGTTGACCGAGCGCCGCTCCGCTCCGCTGAGCCCTGTGGCCGTGAAGGCCAGCGCCGGAGCCGCCGAGCACCTGCGCATTGCCCGTGTCGTCAACCTGGTGCGGGCTCTCGAAGACCTGAAACAGCAGAATCTATGGATCATCGGCCTCGACGAGCGCGGCACCGAGAACTATGACCGCTTCGACTTTACCGGGGACTGCGTCCTCGTGCTGGGCCGCGAAGGCGCGGGCCTGCATGACCTGGTGCGGCGCACCTGCGACCATCTTTTGCGGATTCCCATGGCGGGCGGGGTCAGCTCGCTCAACGTATCGGCCGCCGGAGCCGTGGTGCTGTACGAAGCCTTTCGCCAGCGCCGCATTGCCGCGCGGCAGCAGTCCGGCGCTCGCCCCGATGCGGAAGGCGCGTCCAAACCAAAGAAGCAGAAAGGCCTGGGTTCATGACGTTTTCTTTTGCCCGGACGCTGTCAATCGCAACGGTTGCAGCCGTCCTGGCGGCAGTTTCCTGCGCGGCGCAGAGCAGCACGAAGCCCGCCCAGAGCGACAGAGGGCAGCAGCCGCAAAGCCCCAAACCCGGCGGCAAGGTCATCTTTTCCCGCTCGGCGGACGAGGACGGAGTGAGTACCCAGGCGGGCCCCGAGGCGCAGCCGGCCATCGCAATGGCCAGGGAGCCTGCGGCGGAGGACGCTGACCGCCGGGCCGTTACGTTTACCGACCTCGCTCTGGATGTGCACTTGCAGGCCGCCGCACATCGCATCGCAGTTCGCGCCCTTGTGACCGTGCGCAACGACGGCAAGACCCCGCTCAAAAGGATTCCGCTGCAAATCTCCTCCTCGCTGAACTGGGAGCAGATTCGCGTGGGCGGCCGGGATGTTTCGTTTCCGGTGGCCGTGCTCAACTCCGACGCGGACCACACGGGGCAGTTGCACGAGGCGGCGGTTCCACTGGCCGAGCCGCTGGCGCCGGGGGCAGCGCTTCAGCTTGACGTGACCTACTCCGGCGAAGTAACCGCCTCGGCCCAGCGCCTGCTGGCCGTGGGAACGCCGGAAGCTCTTGCCCTGCGCTCGGACTGGGACCAGATTACGGTTCCTTTTACCGGCCTGCGCGGCTTTGGCAATGTGGTCTGGTATCCAGTGGCGAGCGTTCCCGTGATTCTGGGCGACGGGGCCCGGCTGTTTGACGAGATTGGCACCCACAAGCTGCGGCTGGCGGGAGCGCATTTCGGTCTGCGCCTTACCGTTGAGTTTCCCTATGGCCAGCAGCCCACGGTCGCGCTCATCAACGGCCAGCCCACCAGGCTGACGGTTACCGCAGCCGGCCGCTTCGGGCCTGATGTGGACGGCATTGCCACCGCCGGAGTTGACAGCGCAACCCTCGGTTTTGAGGCTCCCAGCCTTTTCGTCGCCATCCGTAAGGCACACCCCGGCGCGAACCTGACGGCCTGGACACTGGCTGAAAACGAGATTGCCGTGCAGAGCTGGCTCGACGCGGCGACGGCGGTTACGCCTTTCGTTGAGGACTGGCTCGGCAAGACCCCGCGCGCGCAACTGACCCTTCTTGACCTGCCCGACCCCGACGACGCGCCTTACGAGACCGGAGCCCTGCTCGCCATCAGTCTCCACGAGGGCTCGGCAGACCGGCTGCAGGGCGTACTGGTGCATGCCCTGACGCATGCGTGGATGCAATCTCCGCGCGCCTGGGTCAGCGAGGGCGTCGCCACCTTTATGGGCACGCTTTGGGTGGAGAAGCGCCGCGGACGCGATGACGCGCTGGGCGTGCTGGAGGCCGACCGCGCCGCGCTGGCGCTGGCCGAGCCTGCGAGCCCGGGCGAGAGCGCGGGGCAGCCGCTGGCCGTGGCCACCGCGCCCGTCTACTACCGCACCAAGGCTGCATATGTGCTTTGGATGCTGCGGGATATGGTGGGGAATGAGGCGCTCTCAAGCGCGCTGCGCGCCTATGACCCGGCCAGGGATAGCGGTCCCGGCAAAGGTGGCGGGCTGCTGGAAGAACTGGTGAAGAAGGCCGGCGCGGGCAAGGATCTTTCGTGGTTCTTTGCCGACTGGGTGGACGCCGACAAGGGACTGCCGGACCTGAGCATCGAGAGCGTCTTTCCCAGCCCGGCGCAGGGAGGCGCGTGGCTGGTGGCCGTGAATCTGGCCAATGCCGGCTACGCCGCCGCCGAGGTGCCGGTGACGGTGCGCACGGCAAAGACCACTGTTACGGAGCGCGTGCTGATTCCCGCGCGGGGCAAGGTGGTGAAGCGGCTGCTGATTATGGGCAAGCCCACGGAGGCGCAGGTGAACGACGGCACTGTTCCAGAAACGCAGGCCAGCGTTCACGTGACGCACCTTGAGGACCCGGCAACGGCCCCGGCCGGATCGAGCCAATCGAATCCGCCGCCGCAGTAGATGTGGGAATGAGCTGCCAAAACAGGTGGGGAAAATTCTGGGGGGTGGCTGGATGGGATTTGTGGTTTCCCGCCCTGTCGTTCGCTGGGACGATCGACAAGCGTGGGGCAATCGCGAAAGGTTGGGCCGACCCCCAATTGTGACGGGGATCACTGAATCAATTTTGCCAGGGGCGCAGACTTCCGGCACAAAAGGTGGTGGGCCATGTTCTTCCTCATCTGGCTCGTGGTCTTTGCTGTTGTTGTTTCCTTCCTGCTGCTCCTCCCGGCATTCTGGCGCCGTGCGATTTACGAGCGGTATTCGGGCGGTCGACCGGTGACATGCCCCGAGGACCAGAGACCGGCCGTCGTCGGCATTGATCTGCGGCATGCAGAAGCGACAGTCATGGAGGGAAGTCCCCGTTTGCGCTTGTGTGACTGTACGCGCTGGCCGGAACGCTCGCAGTGCAACCAGGAGTGCTTGTCCCAGGCGATTGAGGCAGAACCTTACAAACAAGGCGAAGTGAAGGTGGGAAGGAAACAGATCTACCACCTCCCCGTTCTTCTGGCGGCGTTCGTCGCCTGGTACGTCGGAGCCATCTGGCATTCGCACTATATGTTCCGCGCGCAGTGGATGGACGCCGTCGGGCTCACGCATGCGCAGGTCAAGCAGATGGTGTGGTGGCTCTCGCCGCACCTGCTTACCGCAGCTGTCTGCCTCCTCTTCGCCTACGGAGTCGCGTGGCTCCTTGCCGTGTCTCATCGCAAAGGCGTGCTTCAGGGAGTCCTGATGTCTGCACTGCTTTGCGGAGCCGTGATCGCAGCGAGCTGGTATGGCATCGCAAGACTGCCTCATGAATTGTTCATGATTGAAGCGGGTTACATCGTTCTGGCCACTTTAATCGTGGGGACCATTGTCGGCGGCTTGTATGACAAGCTCGTGCTGCGGTCGCAATGACCGTGGGCTGGAATCGGTCTCATCGATTGCATTCGTCGACTCACCAAGGGCCTGCCTGCGACAGGGTGGGGAATTGATCTGCAAAACGGGCGGAGACAGTTTTGGGCTGGCCGGGTGTGAGGCGCAGCCTCCCATCCTGTCGTTCGCTGGCGCGCTCGACAAGGATGGGGCAACCGCTAAAGGTTGGGCCAGTTTGCCTGGCTGAGTGGGTTCGTGCTTTTCCCCCCTGTCGCCCGCCTGGGCGGGCGCCATGGGTGGAGCATCCTGAGTTTGTGGCTGGGAAATGGAGACCGGGATGGGTATGCCATCCGCCTTTCGATGTACGCTATGTGTGGCAATTGAAGTCCGTAAGCGGACCTATGGATCGAGTCCGCGCTGGTTGCTGTCTGTCAAAAGAGACGGCGCCGGTGTCAGCACAGAGGGCTGCAGACGATGCATACGATCACGCGCAGGGCCGCCATTGCTTCCACAATCGGGGCAGCGGCCTGCCTGAGCGCCTCCCTAGCGGGCTGCAATGGCAGCGGGAACCCGGGAAGCACTCCGACAGGCGGAGGCGGCACAGGCAATGCGTTTGACCTCGTCGTCTTTGGGGCTACGCCGGGGGGCATCCTTGCGGGTATGGCTGCTGCGCGGATGGGCGCAAAAGTGGCTCTTATCGAACCCACGCAGCATGTGGGCGGCGCAATAACCAGCGGCCTGGGAATCACAGACTCCGTTTACCATGCTGCGATCGGAGGACTCACTGCCCAGTTCTATCTCGACATCGCTGCCTTGTACGGAAACACCAGCGGAACACCGCAATATAACTTCGAGCCCCACGTGGCTGAAGCTCTCTTCCTTCAGTACATCGAAAAATACAGCATCAAGTTACTGAAGGGGGCGCCCGTCGCCAGCGTCAGCAAGAATGGAACCCGGATTCAGTCAGCGACCCTGAGTGATTCGTCGGTGGTGCAAGCCACGCAATGGGTGGATGCGTCCTATGAAGGCGACCTGATGGCGCTGGCTGGAGTCAGCTACGCTGTGGGCCGGGAAAGCAGCTCCCAATATGGCGAGAGCCTGGCCGGCTGGGGGATTCAGACAGCGCTTATGCCTTTCGCGATCGATGACTCCAGCGGAAATCCCTGGCCTGATACCCTGCCCAACCCGAACGAGACGGCCGGCCAGGCCGATGGCATGATCATGGCCTACACCTTCCGGACCACCATGACTACAAACCCGGTCATCCTGATTCCGTTTCCCGCGCCGCCGAATTACAATCCGGACCGCTATGGGTTACTGCAGAAATTTATCCAGGCGGCTGGAATCAGTTCAGTCACCGAGCTGATGTCTCCCCAGGCGTTGCCGAATCAGAAATATGCCTTACTCTCTGACACGAATATTTCGGCGGACCATGCGGGGGCAAACTGGACCTACCCGAACGCCAGCCCGACGGCTCGGCTCGCCATCTGGCAGGACCACTATAACTACGTAGCCGGCTGGCTCTACTTTCTGGCCAACGACATATCTGTGCCTTTGTCCGTCAGAACAGGGATGAGCGCCTACGGCCTTGCCGCGGATGAGTACACCGATCACGGTAACTGGCCATGGCAAATGTACGTGCGCGAGGCGCGCCGGCTGCGGGGACAGTATGTGATGGCTCAAGCCGACATGCTTACCCAGACGACGAAGGCAGACAGCATCGCGCGGGGAATGTGGAACCTCGACAGTCATTACTGCGGAGTCTTTGGGATGACAGAGTTATGGAATGGGTCGATGCAGACCGGGATCGTTTTTGATGGGGCGTACTTTGAGCCGGTGACTCAGGGATACCAGATCCCTTACCGCTCGCTCGTTCCCAATGCCAGCGAAGTCTCCAACCTGGCTGTTCCCGTTTGCGTAAGCGCGTCGCACGTAGGCTATAGCGCTCTTCGCGTGGAGCCGACTTACATGACGCTGGGCGAGGTGGCAGGTGTTGCGGCTGGGCTTGCCTTGCAGAACAGCGTCGATCTTGCCAACGTCAGTGTGCCCAACTTACAGGCGAAGCTAACTTCCTATAAATGCATTTTCTAACTCAGTGATGGCGGGGTCTTGCCCTGCGCTTTTCCCTTACTCGTCCTTCTTTTCGTTGCGCGCCTTGACCTTGAACCAGATGGGGGTGCCTTTGAAGCCGAAGGCCTCGCGGATCTGGTTTTCGAGGAAGCGCTCGAAGGCGAAGTGCAGCTTGATGTCGCGGTCGGTGAAGAGCACGAAGGTGGGCGGGGCGACGGCGGCCTGCGTCATATAGAAGATGCGGATGCGCTTGGCCATGGGCACCGGCGCGCGCTGGAAGTCGATCTTGTCGAGGAAGCGGTTCATCTGCCCTGTTGTCACGCGCTTGCGTCGCTCGGCGGCCACGGCCTTTACTTCATTGAGCACACGGCCAAGACCCGTTCCTTCAAGCGCGGAAAGAAAGATGACCGGCGCATAGCTCAGGTATTTGAGCGACGAGCGCAGTTGCTTCTCGAAGATTTCGCGGTCGGCGGGCGGCTTGCCGTCGGTGCGGCCGGTGGTGACGGCGTCCCACTTGTTGACGAGGATAATGACGCTGCGGCCGCTCTCGTGGGCGTATCCGCCGATGGTGGCGTCGCTGGCGGTGACGCCCTCGGTGGCGTCGATGACGAGCAGGGCGACGTCGGCGGCTTCGAGGTGGCGGCGCGCCATGACGACGCTGAGCTTCTCGGCCATCAGGTGCGTTTTGCCCTTGCGGCGGATGCCTGCCGTGTCCACAAATCGAAGTTGGCTGCCCTCGAACTCGACGACTTCATCGACGGCGTCGCGCGTGGTGCCGGCGATGGGCGAGACGATGGCGCGGCTGGTGCCGGTGAGCGCGTTGAGCAGCGTGGACTTGCCGACGTTCGGCCTGCCGATGATGGCGATGGAGGTTTCGTGCTGCTCGAATTCGCCGTGGGTGCGGTGCACCGGGGACTCGGCGTCCTCAGAGCCTTCCTGCGGCGTCTCGGCTTCAGCGGTGGCTTGTTCTTCTGCCTCGGGCGCCGCGGGAATGGCCTCGGAAATGGCGTCGAGCAGATCGCCGATGCCCAGGGCATGCTCGGAGCTGATGGGGAAGACGTTGCGGATGCCCAGCTTGCGGAAATTTTCCGCCGCATAGCTCATCGCCTCGCCCTCGACTTTATTGACGGCGAGGAAGACGGGCTTGCCGCCGCGAATCAGGAGCTTCACCAGATCGTAGTCGGGGCTGGCGAGCTCCGTGCGGGCATCGACCACGAGGACGAGGGCGTCGGCCTCGGCGAGCGCGACTTTGGCCTGGTTGTAGATTTCGGTGGGAATCAGCTCGGGGTCGTCGGGCACGATGCCACCGGTGTCGACCAAGCGGAAGTGGCGGCCGGCCCACTCGTACTCGCCATAGATGCGGTCGCGTGTGATGCCGGGCTCGTCGCCGACAATGGAGCGGCGGCTGCCGGTTAGACGGTTGAAAAGGGTGGACTTGCCCACATTGGGGCGGCCCACAATGGCCACAAGCGGCAGCGCCTGCGCGCCGGCCCTGGCCGGTACAACCGATCTGCGATACGTCGGCAAAAGACTCTCCAATAAGAACCTGGCGGCGCCAGGCTCCCCCTGCGGGCTGGTTCCCACATGTACTTCCCTGCAAGGGCTGTTACTCAAGTGTACCGTCCGGCGGGATGCCTGGGCGATTCCGGGCGGGCCATTCTGCACGGCGCGGGGCAAGGGATATTCGTGCTTCTCGTTTCGAATATCGTGCATAGACGCCCATTTTGCGGTTACACTGCGGCAATTCCCCCATCTGCAAGGAGGTTGTACCCATGCCAAAGTACGTCATTGAGCGTGAACTTCCCGGCGCTGGCGCCCTTCCGCCGGAGACCATCAAGGCCATCTCCCAAAAGTCCTGCGGCGTTTTGCAGCAGCTTGGTTCGGAGATTCAGTGGCTGCACAGCTATGTGACAGACAACAAGATCTACTGCGTCTACATCGCTCCGAACGAGCAGATGGTCCGCGAGCACGCGCGGCTGGGCGGCTTCCCTGCCAACAGCGTGGCACAGGTGAAGACGGTCATCGATCCGACGACGGCGGAAGGCTGACTGTCTAAGCTCTTTGAGGTTGCCGTAGTGGCCTCGGCGCGGGGCCGGGTTGCATCACTATGATGGAGAAAGCGCCCGGCCCCGATGCCCCTCACTGATGAGACAACCCGCGCCTTGCCGACTCTGCATGAGTTTTTTGCACCGGGCGGCATTCTGGCGCGCTCCGAGCTGCCGTATGAGTACCGTCCGGGGCAGTTGGAGATGGCCAAGGCCGTGGAGCGCGCGCTGGCCGAGCGCCGCCACCTGATTGTGGAGGCTGGCACGGGCACGGGCAAGACGCTGGCCTATCTGCTGCCCGCGCTGCGCACGGGGCAGCGGGTGATCGTCTCCACCGGCACCAAGGCGCTGCAGGATCAGCTCTACTTTCGCGATGTGCCTTTCCTTGAGTCGCTGCTCGGCGGGCTGCGCGTCTGCTACATGAAGGGCCGCGCCAACTACCTGTGCCGCCACAAGCTGGTGGCGCTGCGCACGCAGCCGATTCTCTCCGGCCTTGAGGAGATCGATCAGTACCGCCAGATTGCCGAGTGGGAACAGACGACCGAGACCGGCGACCGCTCCGAGCTGGCCGGGCTGCCCGAGTCGAGCGCGCTGTGGCACAAGCTGGACGCGCGCTCCGAGGCCTGCCTGGGCAGCACCTGCCCGGACTACCAGCGCTGCTTCATCACCGAGATGCGGCGCAAGGCGCTGGAGTCGGACATCATTATCGTGAATCACCACCTGTTCTTTGCCGATCTGGCGGTGAAGCAGGAGGCCGCGGGCGCGCCGGACGCAGGCGTTCTGCCGGAGGCCGCGGCGGTGGTGTTTGATGAGGCGCACGAGCTGGAAGAAGTGGCGTCGAGCTACTTTGGCCTGTCGGTGAGCAACATCCGCTTTGAAGAGCTGGCGCGGGACACCGATGTACTGCTGCGCGGCAAGGAGGGCGCGGGCAATGTGGCTCCCGTGACGCAGCAACTGCGCGAGCGGGCGCGCATGTTCTTTGCCGGGCTGCCGATGACGGGCGATGGCCGCCAGCCCTTTGCCGAGCGCGAGGAGTTTCTGGAGACTTCCGGCGACCTGTATATGAGCGTGCGCGCCACGCTCAAGCGGCTGGAGGCGGAGATCGACGCGCTGAAGGGAGTGGATGAGGCGCCGGGACTGAAGAAGCGCGTGGCGCGGCTGCGCTCGGAGCTGGAGTTTCTGCTGGAGTCGAATGCCAGCAACATGGTGTATTGGCTGGAGCGGCGCGTCTCCGGCCCTTCCACGCACAACCATAGGTCTGCCGTACGCAGTACTTTCATGCAGGCCACGCCGATTGATGTCTCCGAGCTGCTGCGCGAGATGGTGTTTGAGACGATTCCCACGGCCGTGCTCACCTCGGCCACGCTCACGGTGCAGGGGGGCTTTGAGCATATCCGCAAGCGGCTGGGGCTGGCGGAGGCGCGGGAACTGGTGGTGCCGTCGCACTTTCGCTACGGCGAGCAGGCGCTGCTCTACCTGCCGCCCGAGATGCCTGACCCCCGCGAGCCGGACTTTCCCGAGGCTGCGGCGGAGTGCATCCGGCGCGTGCTGGAGATTACGCGCGGGCGAGCCTTCTGCCTCTTCACGAGTTACAGCCAGATGCGCGCCCTCTACGAGCGGCTGCTGCCGGTGCTGGATTTCCCCATCCTGCTGCACGGCAGCGCTCCGCGCCGGGCTCTTTTAGATGAATTCCGTGCCACTCCAAACGCGGTGCTATTTGGCACGTCGAGCTTCTGGCAGGGCGTGGACGTGCAGGGCGAGGCGCTGAGTTGCGTCATCATTGACCGGCTGCCCTTTGCCGTGCCCAACGACCCGGTGGTGCAGGCGCGCATGAAGGCCATTGAAGAGGCCGGCGGCAAGCCCTTCTTTGACTACCAGGTGCCGTCGGCGGTGCTCACGCTGAAGCAGGGCTTTGGGCGGCTGATTCGGTCGCTGGAGGATCGCGGCGTGCTGGTGCTGCTGGACCCGCGCGTGCGCAGGCAACGCTATGGGCAGACGTTTCTCAAGAGCCTGCCACCCTACCGCATGACCACCAGCATCACCGACGTGGAGATGTTCTTCGAGCCCAAGACCCAATGACTCACAGAGGAATGGGACAGTCGACATCAAAGAGTCGTTCTCGATAGGCGAGGAACCGACCAGGAAAGATCAGATCGGCGTGCAGCCCTCGCCAAATGGGTTTCGGATATCTTTGGACACTTGCCGACTTATCAGCACTGATGAGACCTTTGTCCATGCGCGGCAGAGGTTTTGGCCCAATTCCACTTACACCCTTCGATCTTTGGTGCTCAAAAGGGTGCTGAAAATCACCGATTGATCTGAGAGGGAATTCCAGCAATCTCGGCGCGAGGGGCGGGAAAGGACGGCGCCGGGGAGTGGTGCAAATACTCCTTGCGAAAACTATCTACGCGGCCGCCTCCGCTCACGACTTTTGGGCTTTGCGCGCTTCGCATCAGCTTTGTTCAAAGCCTCTTTGAAAGCCTTTTGATACGCCAATCGCAAACGGTAAGAATCCAAAAGATTGATCAAGCAGTAGTAGATGTTCTTCTCTTCACTCCGCGCCTTCTCTCGAGCAAGTTTATCCATTAGCGAGGGCACGCTTATGGCTATATCGCCCTCGTATTGAACGATGGCAACGTCAACGGCTTGAGAGAAAAGCCTATCGATCTGATCACCGTTCTTACCCATTTTTCCCGGCGTGAGAGCACCGGATTTTGCAGGCCCTTTCAGAGCGATGCCAACAGCCTTGCGCTTCCCTTTGATTGCGAGATTTGTGGAATATAGGTCCAAGTTCTCGCCGCCCCAATCCTTCAATCTCGTTCTTTCACCGAGGATATTTTCAATGCCATTCTTAAATACGTCTTCTGGGAGTCTCTCTGGTATCAGCTTTTGGGGGACATCATCCGGAGTAATTCGCCTGACGCGGGAGAAGCTGTCGATTTCATCCACAGTAATGTGGATGGCTCTACCAACCATTGCGTTCGGCCGCTGGCTTCGCGCACTAGGCTGAGGTTTCCGTTTTGTGGGTAGAGCAGCAAGTTTTTTCGGGCTAGCCGCCAAGGTCAGAAGTTTTCGTTTTTCTCGATATACGTCGGGACGTTTGGAATAGCGAATCGGCAACCCGGGAAGCCGAATCAACAGGGTTCGATCATGTAACGCTTTGGCTGCTTCGCTAGCATTTTTCCGGTTCAAGTCTGTCTTAGCGGCTATCTCGTCATTGCGCCAAGACGCCTTCTTACTTGAATAAATTGCGTCGAAGACTGTTCGATTTCTTCCCGGATGGCGAAGCATTTTCGCCCAGCGTTCTAGATTCTCCTCGAGATTAGAGCCGAGGTCATTCGTGATGTTCGCCGTCATCAATCACCTTTCCTGGCGCGTCCCAGCGCCTTAGAAACACCGTTTGCGCTAATTCCCAGAATTGCGGCGATCTCTGGATGCGTGATACCGAAAGACGAGAGAAAAAGAGCGTCTTCTTTGGTTTTGTTCTCGCCGTGATTGGCGTTTCGGAGAGTAAGGGCGATCAGTACATCTAACCGACGCACAATGGCATTTGCTGAGAGAGCTGATTCTTCAGCCATTTGTCTTCTTTCCTTTCCCATTTTGAAGTGGTTTCAGCATCTCGTTGATAGTCTTTTTCCCTTTGCCTAAATACGCAGCCATCGCATCCTGCGTATAACCTGCTTCATGCATCTCGAAAAGTAACCTCTTTAATTCGAGACTGGTCTCCGAAAGGCTTTCAGGCATCACTTCGCTCCCTTCTTCTTTTTGTTCATTCTGACCTTGCGCACTCCGACCGCTTTAGCTGTGAGGCCAGTCATCTTTGCTATTTCTGTATTCCCAACACCAGCCTTAACTAAGATTTCCATCTGGCTATCAAGATCGAGATTGCATAGTGCGGCCAAGAGCAGCGCACGCATTGTCGTTTCCAACGAAAGACCTGCATCATCAGACATCATCCTTTGCTCCTTCTGTCTTGAGGTTCATCTTGCCGTTCTTCCGCAAGGACGAAAGCGCGACATTGACGGTGTTTGGTGTTGTTCCGATCAGGTCGGCTATCTCCTTTGGCCCCATACCTGCGATAGAGAGCAAACGAATTTGCTCCTTCTGAGGCTTACCATTCACGAGCCCGATGGCGATCAGCCTGGTCTGGAGATCAGATCGATTTGATCCATCGTCATTATTTGGCAATTGACTTTCCTTTCTTCTTCTGTTGATTCATGACTGCAGAAACATAGTTCGGTTCGCGACCGACGATCCGACCAATCTCTGCACCGGACAAGCCGTGGGAGGCCAACAAGGCTATTTGATCGCTGATGGCAGGGATCTTGTTGTGGTCAACCAGAAGGCACAGGATGTGCGTGAGCACATCCAAGCGATCTCTAAGCTGCTCGAACTCCGTCTTTTCTCTTGCCATACTAATTATTATGGCTCCCCCATCCTTTATAAAGCAATGAGTTTAAGTTTCTAATCATTAGGCAATACTTAAGATGCGTCTTTGGAGTAACTTGGAAGCGGCCTAGATGCTCTCATGTTTTCAATGGGTTACGGCTAAAAGCACCTTTGTCGTTGAAGACAATTTAGTAGATACTGAAAAAACGGGCTTCTCGCTAACTTCGGCTAGGAGTGCGCTGTGTGACCGGCAACCCGGAAGGAACATCGCTTCACGTCCCTCAACCCACATGTCATTTGCCGCAGATGGCTTGGCGCCGCAATATAAAGATGTATGCAAATCACTCCCCAAGACGTCCTCATTGTTGTGGACATACAAAACGACTTCTGCCCCGGCGGGGCGCTGGCTGTGCCGGAGGGCGACCGCGTCATTGACGTGATTCATCGCGTTGCGCCGCTGTTTCAGCACGTCGTCCTGACGCAGGACTGGCATCCTGAGGGGCACACGTCGTTTGCGTCGAGTTACGCGACCCGTGAGCCCTTCGAGCAGGTAGAGCTGAGTTACGGCCAGCAGACGCTGTGGCCGGATCATTGCGTTCAGGGCAGCAAGGGAGCGGAGTTTCATCCCGCGCTGCGGCTGCCGCAGGCGGAGCTGATTCTGCGCAAGGGCTTTCGTCCGCATGTCGATTCCTACTCGGCTTTCTTTGAGAATGACCACACGACGCCCACGGGGCTGGACGGTTATCTGCGCGAGCGCGGCTTCAAGCGGGTTTTTCTGGCCGGGCTGGCGTATGACTACTGCGTGCATTACTCCGCCATCGATGCGCGGCGCGCGGGCTTTGAGACGATCGTGCTCCGCGATGCCTGCCGCGCCATTGATTTGAAGGCCTCGGAGTCACGCATCCAGGCGGAGTTTGCGCAGGCCGGCGTGGTGGAGATCACGAGCGCGCAGCTTTCCCGCTGAAGCCGAGCGCCGTAGAATCGCAACAGGACGAGCGGAAGATTTCCGCCGATGGAACCATGTCGCGCAACTTCTACATTCTGGCAGGCTCGCTGGGGCTCTTCGCGGTGGTTTCGATGGGCATGTCGATGGTGCCGTCGAGCTTTCAGCCGGGGCTGCCGGCCAATGCGTCGCTGTGGCGCACGGTGGCGCTGATCCTGCTGCTGGCGGGACTGGCGTCGGCGCTTATCGGCGTGATGAGCAACCTGTTCGAGCAGGTGGACCGGCGCAGCGAAGAGGCACGGCAGGCAGCGCGGCGCAAGCGGCGCGGCGGGCAAGACCACTAAGTCCGGGCGCAGCCACTACAATGGAGAGGGGATTCCTTCCCCGACAGGAACGCGTGAACGCCGATGTATGAAGTCACCGTGGAGGCCGATTTCTCCTCCGGACACTACCTGCGGAACTACCAGGGCAAGTGCGAGAACCCGCACGGGCACAACTACAAGGTGCGGGTGACGCTGGCCGGGGCCGCGCTGGACTCGACCGGGTTGCTGCTGGACTTCAAGCTGCTGAAGCAGGTGCTGCGCCCGGTGATTGAGCGCATCGACCACCAGATGCTCAACGACCTGGAGCCTTTCATCGAGCTGAACCCGTCGGCTGAGAATATCGCCCGGTATTTCTATGACCAGACCAATGAGCAACTGGCGGGCATGACGGCGGGCCGTGTGCGCGTGAAAGACTGCACGATCTGGGAGACGGACACGACCACGGCGACGTATTACGAGTAGCCCTTACTTCATCTGGCTGGACTTGGACTGGAGATACTTGTCGAAGGGTATCTCGAAGTAAAAGAGTTCGTTGCCGTCCGCGTCGCGCAGCTTGTAGATGTGCAGCTTTGCCCCTTTCAGCGGATTGCTGCTGAGCTGCGAGACGTCATAGAAGAGGAAACCGGCGCGTGTTGTGTGGGCCTCGACCACGAGGGCCTGGTACTCGAAGGTGTCAAAGTCGGCTTCGATGTTCTTGTTGCTGTCCTTGCCCTTGGTGTGGATGGGCGGCAGCGGGAAGGGCATCGGGATTTTGGTGCCCATGCGCTCCGCCTTGGTCATCAGGCGCTCGACGTCCTCGGGCTCGGCGGCCTGGATCTGGTCGCCCGCCGCGGTCTCAAACAGGATGCGGGCATCGCGCAGCGAGATGGGCTTGTCGCCTGTATTGGTGACGATGAGGCGGATGGGCATGACGCCGTGGCTCAGGTAATCGACGCGAAAGATGGACTCCTTTTCCTTCGTGTCGTAGGGCTCGGCGGCGATGGCCACTTTTTCCTTTTCGTGTACTTCAACGCTGGCGAAGGAAGTGGCCGGCTGCACGGGCGGCTGTTTGTGGTCGCTTGCCACGGCGGGCAGCGCCAGGCAAAAGAGCAGAAGCGGCAATCCCTGAAGAACCTTCATCGCGTTCGACTGTATCATTTGAAGGTTAGACCGAAAACAGGCAAATTCCGTCACGCATGATTCTGTTTTTCTACAACCTGGCGCTTCTGGCGGCTCTGGTGATCAGCGCTCCCTGGTGGCTGTGGCGCATGTCCACGACACAGAAGTACCGCGAGGGGCTGGCGGAGCGGCTGGGGCGGGTTCCCGCGCGGCTGCGGGGCGGGGAGTCTCCGCTGATATGGCTGCATGCCGTGTCCGTGGGCGAGGTTCTGGCGGCCAGCCGGCTGGTGGCGGAGATGGATCGCGCACTGCCCGGCTATCGGCTGGTGATTTCCACGACGACGCGCACGGGGCAGGCGCTGGCCCGCGAACGCTTCGGGGCGGGGCGCGTTTTCTATTGCCCGCTGGACCTGCCGTGGGCGGTGCGGGCGTATCTGCGGGCGCTGCGGCCGCGGCTGCTGATTCTGGCTGAGACCGAGTTCTGGCCCAACCTTCTCAACGGCTGCTTTCGCCGCCGGATTCCCGTGGCCGTGGTCAACGCGCGGATTTCTGACCGCTCCTGGCCGCGCTACCGGCGGTTAAAGTGGCTGTGGCGGCCCGTTCTGGGGCGGCTGAGCCGGGTGCTGGCGCAGACCAGAACCGACGCGGAGCGGCTGAGGGCGATTGGCTGCGATCCGGCGCATGTCTCCGTTTCCGGCAATCTGAAATTTGATGTGCGCGCAGCGCAGCAGGCCGAGGCTACGCGGCTGTTGAGCGCGCTCGGCGCCGGGCTGCGCTTTGTGGTGGCGGGCAGCACGCTGGAGGGCGAAGAGGCGGCGCTGCTGGAGGCCTGGCCGCGGCTGCTTGAGACCGATCCCGGTCTCCTTCTCGTGCTTGCGCCGCGCCATCCTGAGCGCTTTGGCGCGGTGGCTGCGCTGTTGCAGGAGTCCGGGCAGGCCTGGCTGCGGCGCTCGGAGTGGAACACGCAAACTGCTCGTCAGCCGCTCAAGCCCGGCACGATTGTGCTGCTCGACACGATCGGCGAACTGGCATCGGTTTACTCGCTTGCCGCGGTTGCTTTTGTGGGCGGCAGCCTGTTTCCCACCGGCGGACATAACCCGCTGGAGCCCGCGCAGTTTGGCGTGCCCATCGTCATGGGGCCGCACTACGCAAACTTCCGCGCCATCACGGACGCCCTGCTTGCGCAGGAGGCGCTGCAGATTGCGGCGCGGGGCGAGTTGGCCGGAGCACTTGTGGATCTCTTGAAGAATCGTCACGAAGCCGCCGCGATGGGCGAGCGCGCAAAGGCCATCTTTGACCAGCAGGCCGGGGCAACAGAGCGCACCGTACGCGCGCTGCAAGGTCTGCTCAACCAGGAGGGAGTCCCCGCATGAAACGTCCGTGGTTTGCTCCGCTGGTGCCTCTGTATGCGGCCGGTGTGGCGCTGAACAACCTGAGTATCGAGCGGGGCTGGAAGCCGGTTCGCCGCCTTAGCTGGCCTGTCATCAGCATCGGCAACCTCTCCACGGGCGGAGCGGGCAAGACGCCGCTGGCCATCGCGCTGGCCCAGCTGCTGAACGGCGCGGGCTTTCACGTGGACGTGCTCTCGCGCGGCTATGGCCGCCAGGGCCAGGGGGTGGTGCGGGTTGATCCGGCGGGGACGGCAGATGCGTTTGGCGATGAGCCGCTGGTGATTGCGCGCGAGGCGGGCGTGCCGGTGTATGTTGCCGAACAGCGCTATGAGGCCGGCGTGCTGGCCGAGGCGCAGCAGAGTGCCGGCGACGATAGCAGGCCCAAAGCCCATCTTCTCGACGACGGCTTTCAGCATCGCCAGCTCCATCGCGACGTGGACATCCTGCTGCTCAATCGGGCGGACTGGCTGGACGAACTGCTGCCCGCGGGTAACCTGCGGGAGGCCCTGCAGGCGGCAAAGCGGGCCCATGTGATCGGCATACCGGCCGACGAGCCGGTGCTGGAAGAAGCGCTGCGCGCGTGGGGATGGCAGGGTCCGATCTGGCGGCTGCGGCGGCAAATGGATGTCCCGGCTGTCGATGGCCCGGTGGCGGCCTTCTGCGGCCTGGCCCACCCGGAGCAGTTCTTTCAGGGGCTGGCATCTGCCGGCCTGAGTGTGGCCGCGCGGATTGCCTTTCCTGACCACCACCGCTACACGCGCGACGATCTGCAGCGAGTGTTGGATGCGGCGCGGTCGGTCCGAGCCACCGCCTTCCTCACCACGGAGAAGGACCACGTTCGGGTGGATGCGCTCTCCTCAGCTTTTCCGGCTTCCGTGCCCCTCATAACCGCAAAGCTTCGCGTCGAGATTGAAGATGAGGCTGCCGCGATCCAGTGGCTGATCGAACGGCTGGCTCAGGCGGTACTCCACGGCTGACCGCGCGGCTGCGATGGGTTGGCCCTGAACGCGTGAGCGCTGCCAGCGAAACGAACGCATCGGCGATGCGAGGCGTTGTTGACTGTGCGGCCCAGTTTATGATGCCAGCATGACGGCAGCGAAGGCGAACCGTGTTTCGCGATGGACGGTGGAGTACGCGCTGAAGCCGTGCGCCATTGCGGGCTGCTTTGTGCTTGTGGCGCTGCTGTGGACCTTTCCGCTGCAGCACATCATCGCTTATCCCTTCGTCTTTCTTTTCTTTGGCGCGGTCATGGGGAGCGCATGGTTCGGGGGCATCATCGCCGGCGCCGTTGCGGTGGTGCTTTCCTCTTTGCTGATTGACTATTTCTTTGTTCCGCCGTTGTTTTCAATCTTCGTTGGGAAGGAGTCGCAAAGCTTTCTCGCGGCTTTCATTGCGTGCGCGATCGCCATTACGGTGGTGAGTTCGGCGCGAAAGCGGGCGGAGAATGCCATCAGGAGCGCTCGCGACGAGCTTGAAGCAAGGGTGCAGGAACGCACTGCCGAACTGGTTCGATCGAACCTCGAGATCCAGGAGAGCGAGCGGCAACTGCGGCTGCTGACGGAGGCCATACCGCAGCAGATCTGGCGGGCCGACGCCGCTGGAAGCATCGAGTATTGCAATCAGCATCTGCGCGACTACATCGGCAAGCCGATGGAGCTACTGCGCGGGGAGGCATTTTTTCACGCGCTTCATCCCGAGGACGAGCCGCTGTTTCGCCAGGCGTGGCGGATGGCGCTCGAGACCGGCGGACAGTTTGAGGTAGAGGCGCGCGTGCGCAGCGGGGATGGCGTTTATCACTGGTTCCTGGTGCGCAGCATTCCGCAACGCGCGGAGGATGGGCGGATTGCGCGATGGTACGGTACGCACATCGACATCGAGCAGCAACATCGCGCGCAGCAGAAGCTGGCTTTGGCGCAGGAAGATCTTGCACAGCTTTCGCGCAGCATGAGCCTGGCCGAGATGGCGGCATCGATTGCGCATGAACTGAACCAGCCTTTGACGGCTGTGGTGACGCATGCCTACGCCTGCCGCGAGTGGCTGCGCTGCGAACCGGCGAATCTTGAAAAGGCCTCGGCGACCGCGGAGAAGATTGTGCAGGAAAGCACCCGCGCCAGCGCCGTGGTGCGCCGCGTGCGCGCCTTGTTCAGCAAGGAAGCGCAGGTGAGAGATCTGGTGGACATCAACGGTCTTATCCAGGAACTGGCGCGGCTGCTGCGCGACGAGGCAATTCGCCGCGAGGTTTCGATCCGGTTGCTGCTTGGGGAAGACATTCCAAGGCTGGAGATGGACCCCGTGCAAATCCAGCAGGTGCTGCTGAACCTGGCCACGAACGGCATGGATGCCATGATGCAGACGGCGGGGCCGCGCGAGCTGACGATCCGGACAAGGGCGCAGGGCAAAGGAGAGATTCTGGTGGCGGTGGAAGACAGCGGGCCGGGCATCGCGCCGGAGATCGCGGGCAGGATATTCGAGCCGTTCTTCAGCACCAAGCCGCACGGCACGGGCATGGGGCTCGCCATCTGCCGCAGTATTGTTGAAGAGCACGACGGGCGGCTCTGGGCAACGAACTCCGCGCAGGGCGGCGCGATTTTCCAATTCACACTGCGGGCGCAACCATGAGCGAGAAGGCAGGCGAGGCAATGCGGGCGCCCGAGACGGTCTTCATCGTGGACGATGACGCATCGATTTGCGAAGGGCTGTGCAACCTGCTTGAGGCGGTGAGGATTCGCGCGGAATGTTTCCCGTCCGCCGAGGCATTTCGCGCGCGGTGGAGCGGCGAACTGGCAGGCTGCCTGCTGCTGGATGCGCGGCTTCCGGGGATGAGCGGCGTGGAATTTCAGGAGCAGATGAAGGCGGCGTACATTGAGATTCCCGTCATCTTCATGACCGCGCACGGCGACGTTCCCATGGTTCGCAAAGTGATGAAGGCGGGTGCTGTGGAGTTTCTTACCAAGCCCTTCCAGAAGGAAGAGCTGTTGCATGCCGTGGAGCAGGCATTTGCGTCGGACCGCGCGCGACGCGACGAAGAAACGATTCTGAACTCGATTCGCGCGCGCATTGCATCGCTCACCGACCGCGAGCGCGAGGTGATGGCAATGGTGACCGCGGGCCTGCTGAACAAGCAGATCGCCGCCGAGCTTAACCTGCGCGAAATCACCGTGAAGCTGCACAGGCGGCACGTGATGGAAAAGATGAAGGCGGGCTCGCTGGCGGAACTGGTGAAGATGTGCGAGCGCGTCAAGTCGCCGTCGTGGGCCGGGCCGCTGAGCTGAGGACAAATCCTCGACAGCGCCAGGGGCCTATGTTGCGCGCATCGCTCATGTTGCGGGGGACTATACCAAAGCATAGGTTGTAATCCTGCCGCGCTGCCTCTAGTCTCACTTCATACCGCTCGGCAATTAGTCGCAATTGAGACAGTGCAGGTGTATCGCAAGCGCGCTACACCGGGGCGTTGCTCTCTCTGCGACGGCACACTGCAACTGCGTCGTTCAACACAGGCCCGCATGTTTTCTGCAATCAAGTTGCAGGAATCCGGGCACAGGCTCATCTTCAGGCAACCGGCACAGCCGTTCTCGATTTTTGCGGAGGGACGTTGGGTACGGAGGCGCAGGTGGATGAAATGTTTTCGCTGGCGTCTGCAGCCTCCGAATTGTTTTGAGGAAGTACTAAAGCCAGGATTTTGATTCATATCTCCCATGTAAGATGGCGGTCCCCGCGTCCGTCGTGTCTGGCTGCAAAGGGTTCTGCGAATACAAATTCTGAATGGAGGATCTACACGATGAAAGCCATTGTGCGGCGAGGGGAATCCCTATTCCTTTCACAAAAGTTCTCGCGCCTGTCAGAACGTCTGCGTCAACCGGAGTGGCGGCGTTATGGCGCCTCTCTGCTTGCCGGGAAAATAGCAGGCGTCGGCGCCACGCTGGTGATTATGGCAGCCGTCAGCGGCCTTTTCTTCGCCAAGGTCATGGCTGCCGACAGCACATTAAAGGCTGCCGATGTTGTGAACCCGGTGAACACGGCGTGGACGCTGATCGCCGCGTTCCTGGTTTTCGGCATGCAGGTGGGTTTCACCATGCTGGAGGCAGGCTTCTGCCGCTCGCGCGAGACGGTCAACGTGCTGATGGAATGTATCGTTGACACCTGTCTGTGCGGCATTCTGTTCTACGCCATCGGCTTTGCATTCATGTTCAGCCACGGCAACGGCTTCATCGGCTACCACTGGTTCTTCCTGCAGGGTGCGCCTGAAACGTATGAGTCCACCGGCGTCGCGTTCCTTGCCGTCTGGATCTTCCAGTTTGCTTTCGCCGACACCTGCTCCACGATCACGTCTGGCGCGATGATCGGCCGCACCGGCTTTGTCGGCGACCTGCTCTATTCGCTGGGAGTGTCGGGCTTTATCTATCCCATCATCGGCCACTGGGCGTGGGGTCCGGACGGATTCCTTGCGACCATGGGCACGCCGGGCAACTTCCTGCCCAGCCTCGGCCAGAGCTTTCATGACTTTGCCGGTTCCACCGTGGTGCACACCATCGGCGGCTTTATTGCACTGGCGGGATCGATCGTTCTGGGACCACGCCTGGGCCGCAAATTCAAACGCGACGGCGGCACGCCCATGCTGCCGCATGACCTCACCATCGCAGCTTCCGGCGGACTGATCCTGTGGTTCGGCTGGTACGGTTTCAACCCCGGCTCCACGCTTTCGGCCATGGACTTTGTGGGCATTGGCCGCGTTTCCGCGAACACCACGCTGGCGGCATGCGCGGCAGGTCTCACGGCCATGATCTATGCCTATTTCATCAGCAAGAAATGGGATGTCGGCTTCACGGTCAACGGCTTTCTTGCAGGGCTGGTCGCGATTACCTGCCCGTGTTACTGGGTGAGTCCAACAGGCGCCATTCTTCTAGGTGCGGTGGCTGGCGTGCTCGTGTGCATGGGTGTCGAACTGCTGGAGTGGCTGCGCATCGATGACCCAATCGGCGCTGTTCCGGTCCACGGATTCTGCGGTATCTGGGGAACGTTGTCGCTTGGCCTGTTTGCCACTGGCCAGTACGGCGCAAGCGGCCCGGCCGGTCCGGATAACTCGGCTCCGCTCGCTGGACTTTTCTATCACGGCGGACTCACGCTGCTGAAGGCTCAATTCATCGGGAGCGCAATCATCACCTTGTCCACTTTCGGTGTTGCTCTTGCGCTGATGTACCTGGTCAACCTGACGGGCACGCTCCGTGTCTCAGAGGAAGGCGAGTTGTACGGCATCGACCTTCACGAGCATGGCATCTCTGCCTATCCGGAGTACGTCATTTCCTCACTGTCAGCGCCCGCTGGCATGCCGAAGGATTTGATGGGACCCCGGGCTGGCGTCTGACGCGATGACGAAGCGCGGCGCTAGTCTCAACACAGGCGATTGATCGATACCCAGGAATCGAGGAGCATATGACAAAAATCGAAGCAATCATTCGGCCAAACAAGTTTGAAGCCGTAAAAGTAGCTCTCATCCAACTCGGCGTGGAGGGCATGACCGTCTCGGAGGTACGCGGGCATGGCCGCCAGAAGGGACATACCGAGGTCTTCAGAGGAAGAGAGTACGACGTTGACCTGCTACCCAAGGTCAAGCTAGAGCTGGTCCTCAAGGATGAGGCCGTCGAACCCGCGATCGGTGCAATCCTTGACGCCGCATTCACCGGCAAGATCGGCGACGGCAAGATCTTCCTCTACAAACTCGACAATGCCATTCGTATCCGCAGCAAGGAGCGGGGCGAGGCGGCCATTTAACAGCCTCCATTTCCCCATTTGCAGGAGGTTCTCATGTCGTTGGTTTCTTCCATTTTCTCTTTCGATCCGCATGTGGACGCCTGGAGATCGAAGGAGAGCCTCCGGCTGGCGAAGCAACTCTGCAACGCCAGCCAGTTTCTTCGCGGCCTCCGCGTCCAGATGCGCTTTGGCGAACTAACCAGGGCCCCATTACGGCTCCTTCGTTTGCACGTGCTTGAAGAGGTTGTGGAATGTGACTGGCTTGCTCGTGCGCCGGACCCGTGGGACGCGGGTCTGTCGCGCAACGTTCGACAGAGGCATGGGTCGCTACAGGCGCTCAAGGATGCGATTGACGTGCGTGCCTTGCTTTTCGACCTGATGCCCCAGGTGGAGACAGCGTATTTCCGGGTCTATCGCGAGTCCTCGGACTTTGCACGGGAGATGATCGTCAGGGGTTATGTGCAACGCAATGACAACTGTTCCCGTGACGTCCACTCACTCGTGATGCGCGCTAAAGTTCTCGGATTTCACTTCAATCTGGAAAATGATATTTTGTGTGGCTTTCCAACCGAGGAGCAGATCTGCGTCGGCGGTTAAACGGCCGGTCCAGCGCGCAGGCCACGAGGGAGCCGGCCGACCCCGGCTATTGAATGAGCCGCACAATGAGGCGGAATTTTCTAAGAATATTCTCCTGGTGCAGCAAGGCAGTCTCTGCCAAGGCCTTGCTGCCCGCTTTTTTCACGCACCTTCAGGAGTTCCCGCAGGAAGGATGCTTGCCGATCGTGTTGTTTCCTGATCTGCCCCATTCGTTTCGCTGCTGTCCCGACCCAGGACTTCATGATGCAATCCGAGAGCTGACCGCACCGAAACCCTGCATCAAGCCGGGTTCATTCGCCCTTGTGAGAAAATCAGAGCTTGCATACGCGGTCCAAGTTTCGCCTGCTTGTGGTTCGCCTGGGCGCCATGGGCGACATTCTGCACGCGCTGCCGGCGGTGACGGCGTTGCGCAAGGCGCATCCCGGATGGGTGATCGACTGGGTGGTTGAGCCGAAATGGCGGGCTCTGCTGGCAGCCCCCGGTAGCACGGGGCGCGACACAGGCAAGCCGGCAGCCCTGCAGCCGCTGGTGGATACGGTTCACCCGGCGGCCACCAAGGCGTGGCGGCGCAGCCCGCTGGCCGGTGAGACGCGCCATGAAATCAAGGCATTGCGGCAGGCGCTGCGGACGGGCGAGTACGACACCGTTCTTGACATGCAGGGGTCGTTGCGGTCAGCGATCGTGGCGCGGATAGCGGGCTGCCGCAGGCTGATCGGCGAGGCCGAGCCCCGGGAGCGGGCCGCGCGCTGGCTGTTCACTGAGCGCGTCATCACCCGCGGCGCGCACGTGATCGAGCAGGATGTGGAACTGGCCGAGGCCATCGCGGGGGACGAACTGAAGCCTGAGCAGCCGTGGCTGCCCGTGGACCCGGCCGCGGAGGCGTGGGCCGACGCGCTGCTGGCTCCTGCGGCGGGGCAGCCGGCGGTGCTCATCAATCCCGGCGCGGGCTGGGGCGCAAAGCGCTGGCCGGTGGAGCGCTACGCCGCTGTCGCACAGGGGCTGATCGAGCGTGGATGCCGTGTGCTGGTGAACGCGGGCCCCGGCGAGGAGCTGCTGGCGGAGGTGATTGTGCGCCAGACCGGCGGGGCGGCGGTTCCGCTGGTGGGTAATCTGGATCAGCTGATTGCGCTGACGCGGCGCATCCGGCTGGCGATTGCCGGGGACACCGGCCCGCTGCACCTGGCCTGCGCGCTTGGCCGGCCGGTGGTGGGCATCTACGGACCCACCGACCCGAGCCGCAACGGGCCTTTCGGCACGCGGTTCAAGGTGCTGCGCAGCCCGGAAAGCCGGCGCGACCACACCCGCTACGAAGCACCTGAAGCCGGACTGCTGACCATCCAGCCGGATGACGTGCTGCGGGCCGCCGATGAACTGCTTTATTCTGAAACCGCCCTATGACCCAAACCGGCAACCCGCCCCACGAAAACCCGCCTATGGACTGGATCGCGCGCTGGCAGCGAGTGGCCCGGCGCATCCGCGTGCCGCTGGGTTTTGTTACCGCAGTGCTGTACATCTTTGAGTTGTGGCGGCGCGCTCCGCAAACCGCGGCAGTGGGCTGGAGCCTGGCGCTGGTGCTGCCCGGCCTGTGGCTGCGCGGCTACGCCGCCGGTTACGTGAAGAAGAACCGCGAACTGACGCAGACGGGGCCGTATGCACACACGCGCAACCCGCTCTATCTGGGGTCGATGCTGATGGCTGCTGGTTTTGCCGTGGCGCTGCGCAGTTGGCCGGTGGCGCTGGTGCTGGCGGTGGGGTTCCTGCTGATTTATGTGCCGGTGATTGCCTCGGAGGAGCGTTTTCTGCGGGCGACGTTCCCTGATTTCGATGCGTATTGCAGGCGGGTGCCACGGCTGATTCCGCGGCTTACGGCGGCGCGCGTTCCGGGCGTGAAGGAGGAAAGCGCCGGAGGCAGCTTCTCGCTGGAGCTTTACCTGCGGCACCGCGAGTACAATGCTCTTATAGGAGCCGCACTGCTCTACCTCTGCCTGCTCTTGCTGCGGCCGGCTCTGAGCGTACTTGTGCATGGGCCGCGGTGAGCGATTTCCGCGCCCCGATAGTCAAGAATCCAAAGGAGCCAGGCCCCACGGTGAAGAAGCGCACGACGGTGAAGATGTTTTTTTGCGTGCTCGCGCTTGCCGTTGTGGCACAGGCGCAGCAGTTTCCGCAGCTTGCGCCGCCTCGCCCCGGCTTCAGCTTTCCCCAGAAGCAGACGCTTACCTACTCCGTGGACTGGCGCGTGTTTCCCGCTGGAACGGCGGTGGTGCACTTTGAGCAGTTGGGCGACCGCGAGCGCATCACGGCCAGCGCGGACACCATCGGGGCGATCAACCTCCTCTTCCACGTGAGCGATCATTTTCAATCGACCATCGACCGTGCGAAGGGATGCACGTACGAGTTCGCCAAGCAGACGGTGGAGGGCCGCCGCCAGGTGAACTCGACGCTGCGGCTTGATTACGGCCAGTCCAAGTCCATTCTGGATGAGAAGAACCTGGTCACCGGACAAAGCAAGCATGTGGAGTCGCCGGTTCCCGGCTGCATGACCGACCTGCTGACCGGCGTGTTTTACACTGCCTCGCAGCCGTTCGAGGTGGGCAAGAACTTCCTGATTCCCCTGGTGGACGCGATGCACAATGTGCCGGTGACCATCAAGGTAGAAGGGCGCGAAGAGATCAAGACGCCCATGGGCACCTTCAAGACCATTCGCGTGCAGCCCACGGCCGCGGCCGGCGTGGTGAAGAATCGCGGCAACATCTGGATCTGGTACACCGACGACGATCGCCACCTGCCCGTACAGATGCGCGCGCGGCTCTTCTGGGGTACCATCACCTTCCGCCTGACGGGCAACGAGAACAAGTAGTGACGGCAACGTAAGGAATCGCTCGTGTTCACCCTCGGAGGCTGGGCGGTGCAGGCCACGCCTGCCGCACCGCAGGTGCTCACTGCATGCGGTAGCGCTCGCGCATGAGGCGCTGCAGGCGCGGCCAGTAGATGAGGTTGAAGGCCAGCTCCTTGTCAGGAAACATGGCCAGCGCGGCGCGGCGCGTGTCCGCCACCATGGCCGCGGCTTCCTCCACCGGCAGCGTGGAGTCCTGCGCGATGACCTGCATCACCATGTTCATCATGATCTGCAGGCGGCGAATCTTGCGGCTCTCCTCCTTCAGCTCTTCGGGCGACTGCGCGGGCGGCGCGGCTTCTATGTTGTTTGGATGTGGCTGGGCGGGGAAGTTCGATAGACCCATGCGGAGATACCTCCTGACAATTGGACGGCGCGGCCTGCTTTGTGGGCATCGTAGCACCGGCGGATGGCCTTCGCGATTATCTGCGTGGGTTCCGGGTGCGGTCGAAGCGCGCAATCCGTAGAATAGGGAAGAATGGCATTTACCGAACAATATGATGTGGCGGTGGTGGGCGCGGGTCACGCCGGGTGCGAGGCGGCGATGGCGGCGGCGCGCATGGGGCTGAAGACCGCGCTTATCACCATGAACCTGGACCTGATTGCGCAGATGAGCTGCAATCCGGCCATCGGCGGCGTGGCCAAGGGCCACCTGGTGCGCGAGGTGGACGCGCTGGGCGGCGTGATGGGCGAGGTGGCCGATGCGGTGGGCATCCAGTTCCGCCTGCTGAATACCTCGCGCGGGCCGGCGGTGTGGAGCCCGCGGGCACAGTGCGACAAGCAGCTCTACCGCGTGAAGATGCGCGAGGTGCTGGAGGCGCAGAAGGACCTTCACATTCGCCAGGCCGAGGTGGTGGACCTGGTACTGGAAGAGGGAACAGGGAACAGGGAACAGGGAATAGGGAGGCGGCGGGTGCTGGGGCTGAAGCTGCGCGACGGGCGCAGGCTGCTGGCCGGGGCCACGATTATTACCACGGGCACGTTTCTCAACGGGCTGATTCACTGCGGCGAGGAGCGCTATCCGGCCGGGCGCAGCGGCGAACCGGCCAGCGTCCTGCTGGGCGAGGCGCTGCGCGCGCTGGGGCTTCGGACTTGCCGACTCAAAACAGGGACTCCGCCGAGGCTCGACGGCCGCACCATCCGCTGGGAGGCGTTCGAAGAGCAGCCGGGCGACGCGGATCCCACGCCGTTCAGCTTCAGGACGAAGAAGATTGCACAGCCGCAAGTGAGCTGCCACATTGCGTTCACCACGCCGGAGACGCTGCGCCTGATCCGCGAAAACGTGCATCGCTCGGCGATGTACTCGGGGCGGATCGAGGGCATCGGGCCGCGCTATTGCCCGTCCATCGAGGACAAGATCGTCAAGTTCCCTGACAAGACACAGCACCAGTTCTTTCTGGAGCCGGAGGGGCTGAACACGCACGAGGTCTACGTCAACGGCATGTCCACCTCGCTGCCCATGGAGGTGCAGTGGCAGATTGCG
>JAGWRX010000201.1 GCA_028876395.1 Acidobacteriota bacterium | reverse complement strand
TTGAGGCGCATGAGGCTGTACTCCCAGAGCTGGGAGTTGTAGACCTGGCCCTCTTCGAGCAGGAGTTCGCGGCGGATGACGCGGTCGCGGGTGATGGTGTTGCCCTGGAACTCGATGCGCGAGACGTAGAAGGGCTTGCCCTCATCGATATCGATCTCGAGCGAGACGGTCTTCTTCTGGTCGTCGAAGACGGGCTTGGGAATGGCGCCGAAGTTGATGTAGCCCAACTGACCGTAGGCCTTCTTTAGATTTTCCAGGCCCTTGCCGATCAGGGTGGCGTTGAACCAGTCGCCATCCTTGACGGCGAAGGTGGCGCGCAGCGCCCGGGTGTTGGTGACGGCCTTGTTGCCTGTGAAGGTGATGGTGCCCAGGCGATAGCGGGCGCCCTCTTCGACGGGCATCAGGATGTCAATGCGCTTGCCCTTGCGCGGGCGGAAGGTGAACCAGTTGAGGCCGCCTTCGTCGCGAATCTGCGTCTTGGGCTCCTCGATGGCGGCGTTGTAGTAGCCGCGGTCGCGGTAGGCCTGGCGCACGCGCTCGGTGTCCTCCTCCAGCTTGGAGGCGTCGAAGGTCTTGGCGAAGAGGTTCTCGAAGATCAGCGAGTAGGGGATGCCGATGGGCTTCAGATTCTTCATCGCGCGGCGCAGATAGAGGCTGCTGAGGTGCTCGTTGCCGGTGAAGCGAATCTGGCCGACCTTGACGGTGGGGCCTTCCTTGACGTTGAAGTTCACTTGCACCGAGGCCGGAGGAATGGTCTTGACCTCAGTCTTGATGGTGGCGAACTGGTGCCCGTGCTCGGAAAGAATGTCCCTGAGGACGGTCTCGGCCCGCTTGATCTTGGTCGGATCGTACTGGCCTTCCACCGACAGGCCGACCTTTTCTTTCTTAAAGCGGTCGAGCACGTCGGAGACGGAGACGGAGTTGAGCCCCTTGTAGTTAATCTCGCGGATGGTGGGCCGCTCGCGGACGAAGACGTTGAGGATGATGCCCTTCTCCGTGTCTTCGCGTTCAATGCGCAGGTCTTCAAAGTAGCCCGTGTTCCACAGGGAATTGAAGTCGCGCTCGATGGAGATGGGATCGTAGGTGTCGCCCGGATGGGTAAAGAGCCGCGCAAGGATGGTCTCCTTGGGGATGCGCCGGTTTCCGATGACCCGAATCTGGTCAATGGTCTGCGGCGTCTGGGCCAGGGCGGCGCCAACGGAGAAGGCCAGCAAAACGAGCAGCGACAGCCTCGCCAGCAGGGTCGAGATCCGCAACGAGCGGAAAATGGAAGCGTGCTTGATCTTCACCGGGCTGGAGCCCTGCGGCGAGCACAAGAACTGGTGCGGTCCATGGTTAGGCTTCACGGGAAGAATATGCACACCCTCACTGCGTAAAATCTGATACTGCCTGGCGGAAAGAATGATTATATTGGACCGTGGCCATCCCGCCCAAACCACCGGGCAAACCACCGGATCGGAAACCGTATCTTTGCCAGCATTCCCTGCCGCGCGTGTCGCCTTCGGTCCGGGTCAGGCCCCGCACTGCCACCCCGGCGGCGAAGACCTGCCACCGGGAACCCGGCTATTTGGGACCCATCCCAGTCTACCGGAAGCGGGCGGGTTGGGAGCAGTGCACATTCCCGACTCGCTTGTTTGCATTTCTCTTAGACGCGGCCAAGGCGGACATGACATCCTTACTTCCTCGAGGTTTTGCTGAAATGGAACAGGCGTCTCAGAGTGTTTACGGGTTCCGGGCCCCGCTGCTGGATGGGCGCGCGGTGAGTCTGGACGAGTTCCGCGGTCGCGTGCTGTTGATTGTGAACACGGCGAGCCAATGCGGATTTACGCCGCAATATGCCGGCCTGGAGCAGCTCTACCGCAGCTATAAGGCCCGGGGATTGGTGGTGCTGGGCTTTCCCTGCAACCAGTTTGGCCGGCAGGAGCCGGGCACGGCCAGGGAGATTGGCACATTCTGCCAGCAGAGCTACGGCGTCACATTTCCCGTGTTCGACAAAATTGAGGTGAACGGACGGGGCGCGCATCCGCTCTATCAATTCCTGACGCGCGAGAAGCCGGGCCTGCTGGGGACCCGGGCGATCAAATGGAACTTTACGAAATTCCTGGTGGACCGGCGCGGCGGTGTTGCGGCGCGTTACGCCCCGGCGAAGAAGCCGGAGGATCTGACGCGGGCTGTCGAGAGGCTGCTCGATGTGCAATAAAGCACCGAAGGTCGCGTGACGAGAGCGCCGGCGTCCACGCGTTCCTCTTTTGGAACAATATCCTCACATCTTTTACTGATTTGTCCGCATGCGTGTCGGCTCTGCGCTATGCTCTTCCTGTCTGGAAAGACAGGTGGAGCAGCTTCTGCCTGCTGCCTTCGTCTATGAACCTGTAAAGGGAGCAATGGATGCGCAAGAATCTTCCCATCATCCTGATCCGGGTGGTTGTAGGACTTGTTTTCCTGACTGAAGGCATTCTGAAATTTTTGTATCCCAATGAACTGGGCGCGGGGCGGTTTGCCCACATCGGGCTGCCCTTTCCGCACGTGCTTGCGCCCTTCGTCGGCGGAGTGGAGATTCTTGCAGGCGCGGCGCTGATTCTGAATCTTTATGCAGGAGACGCGGCTATGCTGCTGCTGGCGGTGAGCCTTACCGCCATCGTCACGACGAAAGTGCCGATTCTGCTTGGGCACCCGCTGGGCCGCTTTGCCCCGCCCAGTCTGAGCCACTACGGCTGGCTGAGCTTTCTGCATGAGGCGCGGCTCGACCTGTGCATGCTGTTTGGTTCGGTCGCCATTCTCATCGAGAACGGCCTGCGCGTTGGACGCAAGCGGCGCTGGTACCAGCCGCGGTAGGGTATTGCTTTTGCGCACAGCGCGCCACCTCAACCATCGAAGCGATAGGCGCTGATGGCCGCGCCCATGGGCTCATCGGTGAAGATGCGTTTGCCGGGTGCGCTGCCGCCGGCTCCTGCAGCGACCATGAGCGGGATGAGGTGCTCTTCGCGCGGGTGGGAGAAGACGGCGTGCGGGGCTTCGCGCCAGTTGGCGAGCAGGGCATCGCGTTGCGGCGCGGGAGACTCGACGGCGCGGGTAAGCCAGTCATTGAAGGCGCGGGCGCGCTCGAGGGTCTGCGGCTGCAGATAGGCGCGCAGATTGTGAAAGCTCATGCCGCTGGCGATGATGAGCACGCCTTCGTCACGCAGCGGGGCCAGGGCGCGTCCGGCAGCAATGTGCAGTGCAGGATCCAGCGAAGACGCGAGGGACAGCGTGACGACGGGAATCAGTGCCTGCGGAAAGGCCACCTTGAGCGGCACAAAGACGCCGTGGTCGTAGCCGCGACTGGAACTGGTGGCGGCTTGCAGGCCGGCGTTGGCGAGCAGCGATTGCACGCGAGCAGCGAGTTCAGAGTCGCCGGGCGCGGGCCATGTGAGCCGGTAGGTGTGCTCGGGGAAGCCGGAATAGTCGAAGATGAGCTGGGGCTGCGCGGCGGCGCTGGCGGTGAAGGACGGCTCCTCCCAATGGCCGCTGATGACGAGCAGGGCTTTGGGCGGTTCAGGCAGCGTGGCGGCAAGACCCTCAAGGAAGCGCTGCGTGGCGTGCCATGTGTCGGCCGGGCCCCAGGTCCAGTCCATGAAGAAGCAGGGGCCTCCGCCGTGGGGCAGGAAGATGGCGGGCTGGCGGTGGGTGGTCATGGGTGAGCCTCCGGTTGTGTGCGGGTCAAGGATGGCCCGCAATGTTATTTGTTCAAACAATTATATGTTGGATGCAACGGCCCGGAGCCGGGATTCATGCAGCGTCCGGGCGAGCGCACAGCCGAGCGTGACGGAAAACACGAAACGCCCGCGGCCGCCCGGCCGTCTAAGCAAGCAGCATCTCAGGGGATGGCCGCCGTGCACGACCTGTATCAACTCGAACGCTTTGTCGAGGCACAGGCTGAGGTGTTTCCCGAGGTGGTGGGCGAGCTGCGCGCGGGGCACAAGCGGGGCCACTGGATGTGGTTCATCTTTCCGCAGATGAAGGGGCTGGGGCGCAGCGATATGGCGCAGTATTACGGCATCGGGTCGCTGGAGGAGGCGTCGGCATATCTGCGGCATCCCGTGCTGGGGCCGCGCCTGCTGCAGTGCACACAGGTGGTGAACGCGGTGGAAGGCCGCACGGCGCTCGAGATCTTCGGATTTCCGGATGACATGAAGTTCCGCTCGTCGATGACGCTGTTTGCGCGCGCGGCGGAGGATGACGCGGTGTTTCGCGCGGCGCTCGAGAAGTATTTTGGCGGCGAGCCGGACCCGCTGACGCTGGAGCTGCTGCGGTAGCAGTCCCGTCGCGCTACTCGATGGCAAAGACGGCGTAGACGGTGGCGTCGCGGCCGACTTTCTGCGGCTCAATGGCTAACGGTGGGGCGGCCTCAGCGCCGCGCGCCATGGAAAGCGCCTGCATCATGGGCCTTGGAAACATGGGCGACGAGAGCTGGTTGCTGACGTAGATGAGCGTGCCGAGACGCACGCCCATGCTTTTTGCCAGCACGGCGGCGTTTTCGCGGGTGCGCGCGGCGGCCTTGTCCAGCGCCTGCTCTTCGAGGGCGCGCTCATCTTTCACGGTCCAATCGATTTGGCCACTGTTATTGGCGCCGGCGGTGATGGCGGTATCGAGCACTTCTGCGGCGCGCGCGGGGGTGGTTTTCACGGTCCACTGCTGGGTGAGCTTGAAGAGGTGCTGCTTGGTGGAGTAGTCGCGCGAGAGGTATTGCGATTCGCTGCGGATGGCGCTGTCTGCGATGCCCGCTTGTTTGAGCGCGGCGATGATGGCGTTGGAGGTGTTTGCTCCATCGGCATAGACGGCCTTGGCGTTGCCGGGCTGGGTCTCAAAGCCGATGTGGAGAATGGCAACCTCGGGCTCGGCGGTAACGGAGCCGTTGGCGGTGACGGTGAGAGTGCGGTTGGCGGGGTCGATCTTCAACTGCGGCTGGCTGGTGAGTTGCGCAAGGGCGGGGAGTGCGGCGGAAAGCAGGGCTGCAACTGCGAGAGTGCGGGTGATCGTCATGCAGGCTCCTTTGCCAGCTTGGACGCGGGGCGCGCAAGTTGGACGCGATGGAATGGTAGGACATTTTCCAGCCGGTGGGTGGCGCATGGCTCCGGAGGACGTGGTGGCTATTCGGGCTTCGCGTACTTTTCGCCGAACTGGCGCAGCCTGGCGAGCGTGGCGGCGGCCTGGCCGGAATCGATGGCTTCTGCGCCGAGTGCGACGCCGTGTTTCAGATCGCTGGCCAGCCCGGCGGCGACAAGGGCGGCGGCTGCGTTGAGCAGGACAATGTCTCGCCGCGCGCCGGGAATGCCGGTGAGGACGTCATAGAGCAGGGAGGCGTTGGTGGCGACGTCGCCGCCGGTGAACTGATCGAGCGTGGTGCGCGGCAGGCCGGCCATCTCCGGCGTGATGCGCGCAGCTTTGAGTTCGGGTGTGCCGCCGGATTCGGATTCCTCGATGCGCGCGACGACGGACTCGCCGGTGGTGGTGAGCTCGTCAATGCCGTCGGTTCCGTGAACCACGAAGGCGCGTTTGGCGCCGAGAGCGGCCAGGGTGCGGCCCACCAGCAGCACGCGGCTGGGCGCGAGCACGCCGATGACCTGCGTGCGCGCTCCGGCGGGGTTGGTGAGCGGTCCGCAGAGGTTGAAGATGGTGCGGAAGCCGAGCGCGCGGCGCAGCGGGCCTACGACCTTCATGGCGGGGTGATAGAGCGGCGCAAAGAGGAACATGAAGCCGGTCTCGCGCAGGCACTGGGCGGCGAGCTGGGGGCTCAGGTCGATGGGCACGCCGAGGGCCTCAAGCACGTCTGCCGCGCCGCAGCGCGAGGTAACGGCGCGGTTGCCGTGCTTGGCGACTCTGGCTCCGGCGGCGGCAGCGACGAGCGCGGCGCCGGACGAGATATTGAACGTGAGCGGTCCACCGCCGCCAGTACCGACCACATCGACCAGCTGTTCGCGTTCATCGTCAGTGAGGGGAACGGTTGTGGCGTGCTTGCGCATGGTTTCAACGAAGCCGGCGAGCTCGGTGGCCTGTTCGCCGCGTGTGGCGAGAACGGCCAGCAGGGCGGCGGTTTCCACCTCGGGCACGTTGCCGGAGAGGATTTCTTCGAGCACGGCGGCTGCCTGCTCGCGGGTGAGCGCCGCGCCGTCCTCGGCCAGCGGCTTCAGGACTTCCTTCAAGAGAGCCATATCTGCAATGGTAACGGCGCGGAGAGGGGCGGCGTTGGCGATGTGTTGCATCGTGCGGCGTTTGCGGGGCCTTCGTGGTGCGAGATAGTATCGATTTGTATCGCTGTATTGGTCGCGTTGGTCTGGCCCTTGTGCGTGGCCTGGACTTGATCACTCCAACCTCAGAAACGTGGCGGCTCCTACCCATTATGAAAATTCACGAGTATCAGGCAAAGGAAATCCTGGCAAGGTACGGCGTACCCGTACCCCGGGGCGAAGTGGCCAACACGCCGGAAGAAGCGGCGGCGGTGGCCCGCAAACTGCTTGCCGAGGGCGCTGGCGGCGTCGTCGTCAAGGCGCAGATTCACGCTGGAGGCCGCGGCAAAGGCGGCGGTGTGAAGGTGGCCCGCACGCGCGAAGATGCGGAACTGCATGTGAAGAACATTCTGGGCATGCAGCTGGTGACGCACCAGACCGGCCCGCAGGGACAAAAGGTGCAGCGGCTGCTGATTGAAGAGACGGCGGCCATTGACCGCGAGCTCTACCTCGGCATTGTGCTCGACCGCGCGGCGGCCAAGCTGGTGTTTATGGCCTCGCAGGCCGGCGGCATGGAGATTGAAGAGGTCGCGGCCAAGGACCCCAAGGCGATCTACAAGGCATACATTGATCCGGCCGTAGGCTTCCAGCCCTACCAGGCGCGCGAGCTTGCCTTTGCGCTGGGCCTCAAGCCGACGCAAATCAACGACGCGGTGAAGTTCATGATGGGCCTCTACAAGGCATACATGGACACGGACGCCTCGCTGCTGGAGATCAACCCCTTCATCACGACCAAGGACGACAAGCTCTTCGCGCTGGATTGCAAGATCAATTTTGACGACAACGCGATGTTCCGCCACAAGGACCTGAAGGAGCTGCGCGACATTGCCGAAGAGGATCCGCTCGAAGTCGAGGCCTCGAAGTATGCGCTGAACTACATCAAGCTGGACGGCAACATTGCCTGCATGGTGAACGGCGCGGGTCTGGCGATGGCGACCATGGACATCATCCAGTACGCGGGCGGTATGCCGGCGAACTTCCTGGACGTGGGCGGCGGCGCCAACCAGCAGCAGATTGAGGCGGCTTTCGCCATTCTGCTGGCGGACAAGGCCGTGCAGGCCATCTTCATCAACATCTTCGGCGGCATTCTGCGCGTGGACGTGCTGGCCACAGCGGTGGTTGCGGCAGCAAAGAATCTCAACGTGACCCTGCCGATCATCCTTCGCCTGGAAGGCACCAATGTTGAGGAAGGCCGGAAGATTCTGCAGGAGTCAGGGCTCAAGTTCCAGGTTGGATCAACGATGAAGGAAGCCGCCGAATTGGTGGTGGCAGCAGCGAAGGGAGCGAACGCCTAATGGCTGTACTCGTAGATAAGAACACTCGCTTGATTGTGCAGGGCATTACCGGCAAGGAAGGCACCTTCCACGCGAAGGGCTGCGCCGAGTACGGCACCAAGGTTGTGGGCGGCGTCACGC
>JAGWRX010000200.1 GCA_028876395.1 Acidobacteriota bacterium | reverse complement strand
CGGAGCAATGCGGGGCCTCCTGAACTGGGTCCAGCTGGCCTCGCAACTCTCACTCGGCGCGGCTGCACTCAACGTGATCATGTGACGCATCTCTGCCGGGCCTTCGGCATCGGCGCTCGTTCTTCCAATGCCAGTTCTCAACCCATGCAAGCAGACTAAAAAATCTCTGGCTCTGTGCGATCGCGCAGAGCCAGAGAGACAGGCCCGCATCGCAGTCCTTCAAAGTGTGTTCCGCATGACTCCCGATAGCTAAGCAGCGAATCATCGGCCAGAGTAAGTCAGGCCTTCGACTCATGGTCGCCTCCGGCTTATTGCATTGCCAATGCAGGCGCCGCGAACGCTGACTTTCCTCAGTTCCATTTCGGACGCTGTTCCATTTATGGATGTCCTGCCTTGCTATTTTCTTTCTATCCCTCTCGAACTCAGCAGATCGTGCCGAAGATGAATCAATAAACGCTATCGCTGTCGGGATGCAGGAATCTTGACCGCCCGGGAAGAGATCCGGGGCGATTCATAACTCGCCATCTGCAGTGAAGCGCGCCGGTCTTTCTGGAATTCAATCAGCGTGTCAAGGATGGCTACGATGCAAGTGTCCCGCAGTGTGTTTGAGCCGAACTCTGTCTCTGTACAACAATTGCCATTCTCGCACTTTGTGCGCCAAGGCGACGGTTCCTCTCCTCGAAGGGCTCATATCCATCGTTATCCCGCAAGCGCTTGGAGCTTGTCGTGGTCCAAGCGGCTTCTCGACTTCTCAGTGGCCGTCCTGGTGCTCGCTGTGTTTGCAGTTCCGATGCTGGTGATTGCGCTCTGCGTGCGGCTGTCTTCGAAGGGCCCAGCGCTCTTTGTGCAGAATCGTGTTGGGCGCGGAACACGTCCGTTTGCCATTTACAAGTTCCGCACAATGGAAGCAGTCCCGGCGAACAGCAGCGGGCCTGGTCTCACCAGGGGCGGCGATCACCGCATCACCCGCATGGGCGCCCGGCTTCGCAAGCTCAAGCTGGATGAGCTTCCCCAGTTCTATAACATTCTGCGCGGTGACATGAGCCTGGTCGGCCCCAGGCCGAAACTTCCGCAATATGCCACTGCCGTCGATGCGTTGTACCGTCCGGGATTAACGGGCGCGGCAACGCTTGCCTTCCGTTGCGAGGAAGACATTCTTCGCGGCGTCCATCCTGCTCAATTGGAGACCTTCTATAACCGGCGGATCAGGCCATTGAAGGCTCGCATGGATGCGCGCTACATGTCTCGCGCCACGTTCAGGTCCGACCTGCGGATCATCGGAGCAACATTCCTGGCATGTGCTACGCCGCCGCGCATCCCAGTCTCCTTTCGCGATAATCGAGGTCAGACTCTGGCGTTCCGGGCGTTGGCAGATACAGGAAGTCTCTTCGAGAACTAGTTCTCGAAGAGAGCTGACTGGTCCCGGCACTTCTGATTCTGGAGGCATGCAAGCCTTTGTAAAGAAGCGTGCCTGGATGCGCAGGTGCACCTGGCACAGCTCATTCGATCGACATTGCCTATGCCATTGCCCTGCACGACGGTATCTTCTGCTCTCCGTTGCCTCGTCCCGGGAGACGCGGACATCGCTTCTGAAGAGCCGCAGCGTCACTGCTCAGGGTGCAGATGCATTTGGAGAAAACGGACATAAATCTCCCAGTCCGAGGGCACCATCCCGTGGCCACCCTCATGCATGTAGTAGCTGAGATCGTGCAGGATAGGCTGCCTGGCTTCCGGCCACGCATCGGTATCAAGACCGTCTTTGCCGAGCAATGTGTAGACAGGACCAGCTGCGACTTCGGCCAGGAATTCGCCCTTGGGGTCCGACCATTGATCGGTGCTGCCAGTCTGAAGAAGAAGCGGGCGAGGCGCGATCAGCGCAACCAGAAGATTTGCGTCCATTGGCGCCGTGTCGGGAAACCCCGCATACTTCGCATAGTTCTCCGCAAATTGATAGGGATAGCGCGACGGAGCGGTGAGATGCGCAATTGTTTCTCCATAGTTGCGCCTGCTGAGCGCCGCACCGCCCTCGCCCGAGCAACTGGCGATGACCGCGGCAAATCGCTGGTCGTGCGCGCCGGCCCACATCACCGTCTTGCCCAGACGCGAGATCCCATGGATCGCAACACGCTTTGCATCGATACTCTTGTCGGTCTCAAAATAGTCTTCGACGCGGCTCATGCCCCAGGCCCACGCGGCAATCGATCCCCAGTCGTCCGGCGCGCGTTCCGTCTGGCCGGGATTCAAATAACGCGCGCGGATGCCGTTGGTGAATCCCGAGGCATAGTCTGGATCGAGCTCGCCGTAGTAAAACGTTGCCACTCCAAATCCCGCATCCAGCAGCCGCTCGACGTCAATCCACCCAAATCCGCGTCCCTTCGGTGCAGGAATCTTCGTGTTGGTCTTCGGGTCCCAGACCTCGTCGGGCGTGATCCCCGGATCATCGAACGCGTTCTGCACGGCGCCAAAGTTGATTGAGAAAAACATCGGCACAGGCTTCCGCGCAGCCGCCGGCAGGTAGATGAGCAGATGGATCCTGGGCCAGCTCTGATCCTTTGAGAAGGAAATCGTAACCTGCCTGCGAATCGCCTTTCCGTTGAGCGCGACCGTTCCATTGTCGGTCACTTCGAAACTCTCGTCTGCGGGACGCCCCGGGGCGCGGCCGAATTGTTGCGTCTCAAACATCGCAACGATCTCAGGCCGGCGTTTGGTGTACCAGGTCTTGACATTCCGCACAGGTTTGCCGTTGCTGAGCTTCAGCGCATCAGGCAGCGTGTAGGTGCCGACCTTCGCCTCATCGTAGTTGACGGGAATCCCGGCTACGACGGTGGGTTCTGACTTCAGTTTGGGCGACGGCGTCTGTGCCTTGGCACAGAGCGATGAAGATACCAGCAGGCAGCATAACAACGCATTGCCACGCTTCATGGCGAAGTCTCCTGAGTGTGAGCGTGAAGGAAATCGCAGGGTGCCACTCGACCACCTTGTCACTGGTAGAGATTCTAGTGGATCGCTTCCGCCAAATGACTGCGGGGGACCCGCAGCACGCAAAGGCGGAGTGTGCTTACCGCTTCGCCCGCTGTGTTAGTCCCCAGTGATAGACCAATTCCACATATCCGAATTGCGCCTTGCGGTCTACGGGGTAGATGGAGGCAACCACGCATTTGCCGGATGCATAAGCGTAGTACAAATTGACAGCAAGGTTCTTCGTTGCCTGCCAGTCGGAGCTGATATCGGCCACTGAAGCCAGCGATGTATGCCCATTACTGGTTCGCCCGACGTAGCCAAAGACCTTGTTGTCAAACGCGCCTCCGCCTGAATACCAGAGGTCCCGGCCGGAGCTGAGCCGCAGCCAGTGTACGTCGGCGCGCAACTCCAGCCGCTTGGATGGACGATCGATGATCTGCGCAAATCCATCCTTGCTGTTCATCAGGTTATAGAAGGGAAAGCGCGCGTAGATGCGTGGCGTTGGCAAGATCTGGAAGAAGGTCTCGTGCCGATCGTCATTGGGGTTGTCGTCGCCGCTGCCATAAAACCATCCTCCGCGCAGCCAGGGAGTCGAGACGACTTGGAGCAGCTGATAGCCGCCCTCGACGGCGCCCGCGTTGGATCTCTGTTCAAGCGCGCCCCACTGTCCGTTCTGCAGAACTCCCCAGCCCAGCAGGTCAATCTGGCCAGGGCCGGCGGGAATCGTGGCAAGAAAATCGCCGCCATAGGTGCCGATGCGGATATTACGGTGGTCCGCCTGCCGGGCGCTCAGCGGTCGGTTGTCGGTCTTCACAACGCCGGTGCGGCCATCATGGTAGCCAATGGCGAAGACGCGCCACAGAGCGTGCTGCCGCCATTCGTACTTGCTGAGAGCCAGATACTGCAGGTCAACATTCAGCTCCGGATTGCCGTTCATGTTAAAGACGCCTTGATCGACCCGGCCCGCCATGGCAGTCACATCCCACGATCCCGCGCCGAAATGGCCATCAACGCCGTCAATGCTCCGTTGCGCGTTGCTGAATCCGAAGTTGCCCACCAGACGTTGCGAGATGCGATTGGTCTGTAACCACGCAATCGTGGCATTTTTCGGTTGCGTCTCCAGCCCTTCAATAAATTCGAAGCGGCCCACGCGCAGATTTCTATCGGTACCGGCAAAGTGATAGCGCAGAAATCCCTGCTTAAGAAATGCCGCTGCCGGATTGGAATTGTTTCCATTTGAAGCGTAGTAAGTTCCACCCAGCCCGAGCTGGCCCTGCGCCGCATTCGTCGAGATCGCATCGCTGGGCACACCCAGGGCGGAGGGTTGCGCCAGCTCCAGTTGCCAATCCCAATGATGAATGTGTTGGGCTACCCCGAGCCGAAGCAGCGACTCGACATAACCGTAAGTCTCCGACTCCGGCGGTGCCGCGAACCACTGCCAGGTATTCACGCGGGTACGGTCATAGACCGAGATACTGACCGGGATTGGCCGCGATGCAGCGGATTGCGCACCAGCGGGCAGTGTGATCGAGGTCACGACAGCAAAAATAATGGCACTAAAAATTGCTTTCCAACGCACGATGGCTCCCCATGAGGCAATATGAGAATCTGTTTTCCCTGCGATCCGGCTTTCTTCACCCCAACTCCAAAGTACACTTCATGGAGGGAGACCCGGGCTGTGACTTCTGTCATGCATGAACGGTTTTCGTCAGATGATGTGCAATCGGCGCACGTGTTGTCAGCGCGCTCCCTCGCAAGAACCCAGCCCGATCTCCTTATCCAAATGACTTTAGTCACAGCCAAAGTCAAAGCCATGAATAGAATGCAACATGGGGCACGCCTCCTGGCCGGGGCACCGGCCGTACATTCCCGCCAGACAGGTTTGCAGGATGGGAGATCGTTGAAATGAAGCAGGAACAAGCCTCCGCAAGACTTCAATTGGCGCTTGGCACCGGCGCGTTTGCCCTGTGCTTTGCCGTCTTCGGCTCGCTCTCGGCAATGATGCCCATCCTGAGCCGGCAAATGCACCTCACCGCGGTCCAGAAAAGCATTGCCGTCGCGCTTCCGGTACTCCTGGGCAGCCTCGGACGCATACCGCTGGGCATGCTCACAGACAGGTTCGGTGGGCGTTCGGTCTTCACCGCCGTCATGATCCTGTCCTGCGTTCCTGCATTTCTGATGGGTGGCGTCCAGGACTACGAGCATTTGCTTATTTACGGCTTCCTGATTGGAATCGGCCTCGCAAGCTTTTCTGTCGGAGTGGGCTTCGTCAGCGGCTGGTACTCCGCGGAGAGGCAGGGGTTTGCCCTGGGAGTCTATGGAGCGGGCAATATCGGACAATCTCTTGCGGCCTTCGGCGCTCCGGTCATCGCGGCGGCTTTCGGCTTCCGTTGGGGCTTCTGGACCTTCGGACTTTTGCTGGCAGTCTGGCTCGGAATCTTCGCCCTTGCTGCCCGCAACGCACCTCGCCGCGGAGCCGTGAAGAGCTTTGCGGAGACTCTGCGACCTCTGAAGGACCGCCGCAGCTGGGTGCTTAGCCTCTATTACTTTCTTACCTTTGGCGGATTCGTCGCCATGGCGATCTATCTTCCCATCTTCTTGACTGAAATGTTTCACCTTTCCCCTCAGGACGCGGGTTTGCGAACCGCAGGATTTGTCGTGCTCGCCACCGCGATGCGCCCGATCGGCGGAGTGCTGGCCGACAAAGTCGGCGGGCGCAGAATTCTCAAGTGGGTCTTTCCCATCACCGGTGTCATGGCGGCCTGCATGGCCTGCCCCCTGATGGTGACTTTCACCGTCGGCGCGCTGGGCGTGGCGGCTGCCATCGGCCTCGGCAACGGAGCCGTCTTCAAACTCGTTCCGGAATACTTTCCCGGCTCCGTGGGCAGTGTCACCGGACTCGTGGGCGCGGCCGGCGGCCTGGGTGGATTCTTTCCGCCCCTCGTGCTAGGCTTCGTCAAGCAGCAGACGGGCACGTTCTACCTCGGCTTCCTTATGCTCTGTGCCTTCTGTTTCCTATGCCTGTTCGTGCTCATGAGCCGACGGGGCACTCCGCCTGTACCGGCTCTTGCTGGATAAAAACAATGAAGCCGCCCATCACCACGCCACGCATCTCCGACACGGCTCATGCCATGCTCTGGGGACTGATTGCAGCTATGACTCTGATTGTCGGCATCCTCGCCGGCAGCCGCGGACTGCGTGATTTCGACCCCGCGCTGGTCTCCTATGCAGGCGCATCCGTCCTCGCCGGTTTCGGCCTCGGCTATCGCTACGCCATGTGGCTCCGCCGTCCTCCCACTCGGCTCTACTGGCATCGCGGCTGGCAAATCTTTCTCAATCCCCGCAGGCTCCCGGCAAATCTCGCGCACCTGGCCCGAATCGTCTGGAACAGCGTCGTCCTGCAGCGCTTCATTGATCGCCGCTCCCATCTGCGCTGGACCGCCCATTGGTTTCTTGCCTGGGGATGTATCCTTGCAGCCGCGGTCACCTTCCCCCTCTCTTTCGGCTGGGTTCGCTTTGAGACAGCGCAGGACAATCAGGAAATCTACAGAGCCTTCTTATTCGGCATTCCGCTCGGCAGCTTCCATCTCGGAACCACAATCGCCGAACTCACCTTCAACATTCTCGATATTGCCGCCGTCATGGTGCTGATCGGCGTTTTCTTTGCCCTGTGGCGGCGCGGACGCGACCATGGCGCATGGTCCGTGCAGCAGTTCTCCAATGATATGCTGCCCCTGATCTTCCTCTTCGCCATCTCCATCACGGGCTTGTTCCTCACAATCTCCACACATCTTATGCGCGGCATTTATTACGGATTTCTCTCCCAATTGCACGCGATCACGGTCATTCTCACGCTCTTGTATCTTCCTTTTGGCAAGTTCTTCCACATCTTCCAGCGACCCGCGCAATTGGCCATCGATTTCTACAAGCAGGACGGAGCAGCCGGACCGCAGGCCGGGTGCAGCCGCTGCGGCCAGCCCTTCGCCAGCCGCATGCACATCGACGACCTCAAGACCATCCAGGCCGCCCTGGGCATTCGTTATCAACTCGCCGACGGCACGCATTACCAGGATGTATGCCCTGCCTGTCGCCGCAAGAATCTGGCTCTCACCCAGGACGGACTCTGGAAGTCACAGGGGCCCAACCCGCGAGGTTGCTGAACATGGCAAAACTGTCCGACACGATTCCCAATCTCGTCCAGCACTTCGGCCCCACGCTCCATTCCATCCCCTCCGGAGGCTGGACACGAAACCCACAGGACGAGAAGCTGGTCAAGACGCATTGTTGCTTCTGCGGCCAGCAATGCGGCATTCAACTCCGCGTCAACAACAACAAGGTTGTAGGCTTTGAGCCATGGGAGACGTTTCCCTTCAATAAGGGAAAGCTGTGCCCCAAGGGCGTGAAGCGTTACATGCAGGACGAGCATCCCGACCGCCTCAAGATGCCCCTCCAGCGCATCGAAGGCCGGGGCTTCGAGCCTCTCGCCTGGGAGCCCGCGATGCAGCGCGTCGTGAGCGAAATCCGCCGCATTCAGGAGCGCTACGGCAAGGACGCCTTCGCTGTACTCACCGGCGCCTCGCTCACCAATGAGAAGGCTTACCTCATGGGCAAGTTTGCCCGCGTGGCGCTGCAGACCGCCAACATCGACTACAACGGCCGCCTGTGCATGGTGTCGGCCGGAGCGGCCTCGAAAAAGATCTTCGGCATCGACCGCAGCGCAAATCCGTGGAGCGACATTCCAAAGGCAAAAGTCATTCTCATTGCAGGCGCCAACGTCGCCGAGACCGCGCCGATTACCACCGACTACCTGTGGCAGGCGCGCGAGAACGGCGCCAAACTCATCATCCTCGATCCCCGCATGACGCCTATCGCCCGCAATGCCGACTTGTTCATCCCCGTGCGCCCCGGCGGCGACATGGCCATCTTTAACGGCATGCTGCACATCATGATCGAGCGCGGCTGGATCGACCGGGAGTTCATCGCGCAACACACTTCGGGCTTCGACGCCGTCGCTGAAACCGTGCGCAAATATACGCCGGATTTTGCCGCAAAGATTGCCGGCGTTCCCGCGGACATGATTGTCAAGGTCGCCGAACTCTGGGGGCCCGCGCCCACCAGCTTCCTGCTGCATGCCCGCGGCATTGAGCACCACTCCAAGGGAGTGGACAACTGCATCGCCGCCATCAACCTTGTGGTGGCCAGCGGGCGCATTGGTCGCGAAGGCTGCGGCTACGCCATGATCACAGGCCAGGGCAACGGCCAGGGCGGACGCGAACAGGGACAGAAGTGCGACCAGCTTCCCGGCAGTCGCGACATCAGCAACCCGGAGCATCGCAAGTACATTGCCGGTGTCTGGGGCGTTCCCGAAGAGTCTATTCCGCAGAAGGGCCTCTCCGCCGTTCCGCTGGTTGAAGCCATCCACGATGGACGCATTAAGGGCCTGATTTCGATCTGCTTCAATCCGGCGGTCTCTCTGCCGGATGGAAACTTTGTGCGCGAGGCGCTCTCAAAGCTGGAGTTTTATGTCAATATCGATTTCTTTCTATCGGAATCGGGACGCTACGCCGACATCGTGCTGCCCGGCTCTCTGATGGAGGAGGACGAGGGCACCACCACCAACGTCGAAGGCCGCGTCATCCTTCACCGGAAAGCGGTCTCGCCGCCCGGCGAAGCCCGTGAGGACTGGAAGATCCTCTGTGATCTCGCCGGCCTGCTCGGCCACAAGGAGAGGTTCAGTTATGCTTCTCCAAAGGAAATCTTTGAAGAGCTGCGCGTAGCCTCCAAAGGAGGAACATCAGACTACTACGGCATGAGCTGGGAAAGGATCGACGAGAACAACGGCATGTTCTGGCCCTGTCCGGAGCCGGGTCATCCCGGAACTCCGCGGCTCTATGAGGGCGGCAAGTTCGGCCACCCCGATGGCAAGGCGCACTTCATGCCGGTGGAGTGGCGGCCCTCCGCCGAGATGCCCGATGCCGAGTACCCCATCATCCTCACCACGGGACGCGTCGTCTCGCATTTCCTGTCAGGAACACAGACACGGCGTATTGGCGCGCTGATGGATCAGTATCCGCAGCCTCGCTGCGAGATGCATCCACGCCTGGCCGAACAGTTGGGCGTGAGCGACGGCGGCTTTGTCAAAGTTGAGAGCCGCCGCGGACAGATTGTCGTGCGCGCCCTCGTCGTAAAAACCATCCGCCCCGATACCGTCTTTGTCCCGTATCATTGGCCGCTCGATCGCTCCGCCAACAACTGCACCATCCGCGCCATCGATCCAGTCTCCAATATTCCGGAGTTCAAGATATGTGCCGTGCGCATCAGCAAGACCGATCAGCCCACGGACGAAATCGCGATACTGGGCGTTGAAGCCGGAGGAATCCGATGAGCCAGCGGGAGTTTTTCATTGACTACTCGCGTTGCATCGGATGCCAGGCCTGCGTCCAGGCCTGTGCCGAGTGCGACACGCACCGCGGCACCAGCATGATCCACCTCGAGACGATCGAGCGGCTCGACAGCGTGCAGACGGCGCCACAGGTCTGCATGCACTGCGAGAATCCCGTGTGCGCCCGCGTTTGCCCCGCGGACGCAATCAAGAAGACGCCCGACGGCGTTGTGCAGAGTTCTCTCAAGCCGCGCTGCATCGCCTGTTCCAACTGTGTCGTCTCCTGCCCGTTCGGCGTACCGAAGTACATGGCCGAGTTCGAACAGATGATGAAGTGCGACATGTGCTATGACCGCAGCAGTGTCGGGAAGAAGCCCATGTGCGCCGCCGTGTGCCCCTCAGGCGCGCTCACCTTCACCACTATGGAAGAGATTCAGCGCACACGGCGCGGCATCCCCGTCAACTCCTGGACGTTCGGCGAGGAAGAGGTGAAGACAAAGGTGTATGTCATGGTTCCTCGCGAAGTCGACCGCGTGAATGTCGATCTCATCCAGATCGCTCCCACGCCCAGCGCCTTGCCAGCCGACCCATACGATGTAGCACTCATGTTGGAGGTTCAGCAATGAGCACGGAAGTCAAAGAAGACAGCAAGTTCCAGGGCTGCTCTGCTTGCGGCAAGAATCCAAAATATCAGCAGGATTTTCCCATCGAATGGGAAGGCGACCACTATGTAAGCCGCCGCGAAATGGTAAAGTTTCTAACGCTCGGTTCGCTCCTGCTGGCAATAGCCAACTGGGTAACCGCTTTCGCCCGGCAACTCGTCCGCAGAGACTCAAGCGTAGTGCAGTTGCTGGGCCCCGCCAGCGTTCTTCATCAGAATGGCTCGATGCTCTTTCGTTATCCCACTCCGGAATCCCCCTGCATCGCGATTCGCACGCCGCAGGGAGAACTCGTTGCCTATTCACAGGTCTGCACTCATCTGTCATGCGCCGTGGTCTACGACAAACTCGAGAATCAACTTGCCTGCCCATGCCATCGCGGCATCTTCAACGTGGACCAGGGAGCGCCCGTTGCAGGCCCACCGACGCGCCCGCTTCCAAGGGTCACGATTGAGCAGCGCGGAGACCAGATCTTCGCCACCGGATTGGAGGCTTGAATGAGCGTACGCAGCCAGGGCTCAACGTTGTTCAGCGCAATTCTGATATTGGTTGCCACCACCGTCGTCGTGCAATTGTGGCTGCTCACCTTCTCCATGGAAGCGCTCCTTCGCGGCCAGTTCGGAACGCTCATCCCGGCGGCGCTTGCCTCCACAGCATTGCTCATCATCAACGCAGGACTCCTGCGATACGTGTTCCGCTTTGATCGCGAGGCTCAGAAAGATTTGCAGGAATAACACAGCTCGCACATCTTGTACCGGGCACTCCAATCAGACCTGCAAAACATCTCCATCGCGCGCGACCATCTCGTACAGCACAGGGTTCACGAAGAAGCCGAGGAAGAGCCGCGAAACCAGGCCCGCGACGATGACGATCGCAAAAGGCTTCTGTGTGTCAGAGCCGATGCCGGTCGAGAGCGCAGCAGGCAAAAGCCCCAGGCAGGCAACAAGCGCGGTCATCATGATGGGGCGCAGTCGCAACAGCGAGGCCTCGCGCGTTGCCGTCCGGATGTCTTTGTTTTCAAGACGCAGCTTGTTGATGTACGAAACAAGAATGACCGCAGTCTCCACGGACACGCCCATCAGCGCAAGCAGCCCAAGACCCGACGAGGCGCTGAACGACGTATTGGTCAACTTGAGAGCGAGCAGGGCGCCCACCGGCACCGTAAGAATCACTCCAATAGCAATGGTCAACGGGAATTTGAAGTTCCCGTAAAGCGCAAACAGAATCATGAAGATGATAAGCACTGCCAGCGGACCGATGTATTCCATCTGGTGTTGTGCCTGAAGCAATTCACCGTACTCCCCGCCCCATGTCAGCCGATACCCGGCAGGCAGAGACTTTTGAATATCCGCGATGGATCGCTGGCCGGCCACCACTGCGCTCTGCAGGTCGCGCCCTTCTACGCTGTACTGCACACCGATATAGCGGGAATTGTTCTCGCGATAGATAAACGACGCGCCGCCGGCCTCATGAATGTTTGAAAGCTCGCTCAATGGAATTTGCTGGCCTGACGGTGTGCCCACAAGCAGGTTGCCAATTTGCCGCGCGCTTTCGCGGAATTCAGGTTTCATGCGCACCACGAGATCGAACAGCTTCTCGCCTTGAATAACCTGGGTAGCCGCCTGGCCGCCGACCGCCGCTTGAACCACCGCTTCGACATCCGCTACGTTGATGCCGTAACGCGAAATCTTGTCTCGGTCGACATCGATCAGCAGGCTGGGCTGTCCGAGCTCGCGCACAACAGTCAGCTCTGTGAATCCAGGCACCTGTGAAAGCCTGCGCTTGATCTCCAGCGCTTTGCTCTGCAGAACGTTCAAATCGGGGCCATAAATCTTTACGGCCAGTGCGCTCTTCAAGCCCGTCAGTGCTTCGTCCACTGCGTCTTCTGCGGGCTGCGTGTAATTGAAGATGACTCCGGGAAATGCCTTGAGCTGATTTTGGATATCCGCCGTAAGCTCTGCCTTGTTGTGGATGGAGCCGGTCTTCCATGAAGCATCCGAATAAGGCTTCAAGCCCACGTAGAATTCATCATTGAAGAACCCCGTGGGATCAGTCCCATCGTCCGGACGGCCTAGTTCGGAGCCAACGTCGGTCACCATCGGATATTTCAACAGTATGTTGCGAACCTGCGGAGAGAACTTGCTCGCCGTGTCGAACGAAACCGTATAAGGCATGGTCGCCCGAACCCATAGCGCACCTTCGTCGAGATGAGGCATGAACTCTCCGCCAATGAAAGGGACCAGAAGGAGCGAGGCGGCGAAAATCACGGTGGCTCCAATCATGGTTGCTTTCGGGTGATCGAGGCACCACTCGAGCTGTACCGCATAGACATCGCGCACCCACTCGAATGGCTTGTTCACGCGCTCGTGAACTCCCTTTTTGAACCAGTACGCGCACATCACAGGAACAAACGTGAGCGTCAGAATCAGCGCACCGACGAGCGCGATGGCCACTGTGTCGGCCATGGGTTTGAATAGCTTTCCTGAGGGCCCGCTGAGCACGTAGATAGGTAGATAGCCCGCAATAATGACCGCGACGGAGTAGAAGATCGGGCGATCGACGTCCTTCGCCGCCACCCGGATCACTTCCTGCAGGTCATAGGTCTGGCCTTCGCGCGCGCCCAGCTCGCGGAAGATGTTCTCTACCATCACCAGTGTTCCGTCAATCAGAATTCCAAAATCGATTGCCCCAATCGAAAGCAGGTTGGCTGGGATGTCTCGCGCGTGCAGGAATATAAAGGAAAAGAGCAGGGACAGTGGAATCGTGAGCGCCACGATCACCGCCGCGCGAATGCTCACCAGAAACGCCATCAGTACCAGAAGAACAAGGGCCATTCCAAGCAGCATGTTGTGTTCGACAGTGTTGATCGTCAGTCGTACCAGATCGCTCCGGTCATAGTACGGCCGCACCTTCACGTCAGGCGGCAGGATGCGCTCGTTCAATTCGCGCGTCTTGGCTTCGACGCCTTTCAGCACATTCTGCGTCTGTTCGCCGCGCCGCATCACGATAACGCCTTCGACGGCGTCATCGGTTTGGTTGAAGCCGAACTCTCCAAGGCGGGGAGCATGTCCTATCGTCACTTCGCCGATGTCACGAATGCGAACCGGCACGCCATTCTGCGATCCCACCACGACGTTGCCAATGTCGGAGGTATCACGAATGAGGCCGATGCCACGGACATAATAGAATTGGCCCCCCTGCGAGTAGAAACCGCCTCCTGCATTGGAATTATTCACCGATAGTTGCTGAAGAACCGCCGGCACAGTGATGTGGTAGGCGTAAAGCTTCGCCGGATCCAGCAGCACCTGATATTCCATGACCGTGCCGCCAAAGCCGGAGTCGTCCGCCACTCCCGGCACCTGTTTGTATTCCCGGTCGATCACCCAGTCCTCAAAGGTTTTCAGTTCCTGCGGCGTGCGATCCGGGCTCTGCAAAACATATCGGTAGACGAGACCCGATGGACTTGCAAGCGGCGCCATCGTCGGGGTCACTCCAGGCGGGTACGTAATCTCGCTCAGCCGCTGAAACACCACCTGACGCGCAAAATAGTCGTCGGTGTTTTCATCGAATGTCAAAATGACGTCTGAAAGTCCATACAGCGAAATCGAGCGCATTACTGACATCTTGGGAACGCCGTTCATCTCCACTTCTGTCGGAACGGTAACCAGGCGCTCGATCTCTTCGGCTGCGTGCCCAGGCCATTGCGTAATGATCTCCACCATCGGCGGAGAGAGATCGGGGTAGGCATCCACAGGCATGTTGTAGAACGAGATCGCTCCGCCGGCGGCAATGAAGGCGACCAGGAGCAGGACCAGCATACGTTGCCGCAGCGCGAACTGAACGATACGATGAATCATGCGCAGACGCCTCCTCAGTGTTGCAGCGAATTAGCAAACTGAAGAAACAAGCTGCCGTCGCCCACAACCCTCTCTCCAGCGGAAATGCCCTTCAGAATTTGCGTCTGGCCATTCTGGCTTTCGCCCAACTCCACGTCGCGCCTGCCAAACTGATTCGTGCCGCTGGCAACATAGATAAACGGCTGGTTGTTGTCATCGCGCAGAACAGATGCGTTGGGCACGGCAACAACGTTTGAGAGAGAGCCTGCCGTCACCGTCACGGTGCAATACATGTCCCGCTTCAGCTTCTCGCCCGGGTTGTCCACCACAATGCGTGCTTGCAGTGTTCTCGTCCCCGGGTCGAGCGCTGGCGAAACATAAGAGATCCTTCCATGAAAGCTGCCGGGATACGAATCCGTCTGCACAACGACATCGTCCCCGCTATGAACATAAGCAAGGTCGCCCTGGTACACGTTTGCAAGAACCCACACCGTGCTGAGATCTGAGATCGTAAACGCCTGTGTCTGGCCCGCCTGCACCACTTGCCCCGGAGAAACAAGGCGCTCGACTACTTCCCCGCTGATCGGCGCAAGCACGGGAATCTGCGCTGACGAAGTTGTCTTTGCCAGATCAGCAGGATTCTTGACTCAGAGAATCTTCATCCCCTGGTCGGCCGCATTCAGGTCCGCCCTGGCCTGGTTGCGGTCTGACTCGGCCTGCTCAAGATCGCGCTCGGCGATCGCATGGTGCTGATACAGGTCCTGCGCGCGGGTGTAGTTCTTCTGCGTCAGACGGTAGGAATCCGCCGCTTTCAAATAGGCGTCCAGCAGCTGCGAGTAATCGGGACTGCTCACATCAAGCATGGGTTCGCCTGCCTTCACCTGCTGCCCCGGCACAACCAGAATTCTGCTCACAGGCCCGCCCACTTGGGTTATCACCGGCGTGGTGTTGAATGCGTTGTACGCCACGGTGCCCGTGAGCCGAAGCGTCCGCTTCAAAGTGGTTGGCGCGATCGTGACAACCTGCACGTGCGACATCTGGTCTTCGGGAATCGTGAAGAGCTGCGGAGTCGCGGAGGCGGAGGCGCCGGCGGAAAACGATGTCATCTCGTTCGCCCGGTCGCGATCGTTTGGCTTGCACGCCGTCAGCAGAAGCACAAAAGCAAGCGCCATCGCGCTCAAAGCCCGGCCGTTGCAGCGATGGGTAAGTGCGATCTTCATGGTAAGCTCCTCGTTCCCACAGCATCGCGAAGCTGTTCGAGAGCGATCAAATACGATGCGAGCGCCTGGCGGTAGCCAAGTTGCGTGGCCCGATAACTGCGCTCCGCATCCAGAAAATCAAGCAGGCTCGCGGCGCCGTGCCGGTAGGCGTATTCGCTGATATCGCGGGATTGCTGTGCCTCGTCGAGGTAGCCCGAACGATAGAGGCCGACGATCTTGTCATTCGCGCGCAGGCTTTCAAACGCATCCCTCACGTCCGTCATCACCTGCCCGCTCGTGAACTTTTCCTGCTCCTGAGCCTGCGTCATGGCAAATCCCGCGCGCGCAATCTCACCCTGGTTGCGATCGAAGATCGGCAGTTGGATTTGGCCGAACAGAGAAATGTCGTTGAGATAGGCCAGGTGCGTGTAGTTGATTTGCCCCGTAACATCTCTTTTACCGATGGACTTTTGCAGTTCCATCTGGCTATGCGCGGCAGTCATTCCCAACTGCGCTGCCTTGAGGTCCGGCCTGCTCAGCAGGGCTTTTGTTTGAAAATCTTCCACATTGCCTTTGACAGGCTGATAATCGAATGACCCCGCCACGTCATAGTCCGGACCCACCGATTCATACCCCAGCAGCTGCCGCAAGTCTGACAACCCCTGCACCCTGGCGAGCTTTGCGGCAGAGATGTCTGTCTGAAACTGAAGCAACTGCAGCTTGATCTTCAGCAGATCGCCCTCGCCGATGTCCCCTGCCTTGTACCGCGCTTCGGCAATATCCACCGTGTCCTGGAAACTCTTCAAATCCTGGGTCGCCAGCTCCAAAGTCGATTCGGCAAGCTCGACATTGATGAATTGCGATGCAACGTTGAAAGTAAGAGCGCGCTCGTTGTCGGAAACCTGTGATCGCGTAACCGCCGTCACATCCCTGGCCGCCTGCAGTCGGTGCTGGCGCTTTTTCCCGCGCTCAAACAGATAGCTGACGCCCAGGTCAAACTGCGCCGTGTTGTCCAGGTAATCTGCGGTCAATTGACTCGGCTGGAAGACCGGCAGAAAATCCGCGTCGCCCAGCAGCACCGGATTCGGCCGCAGATTGGCCGTCCGTTCTTCCGCTTCGTTCTGCTGAATCACCGTACGCGCCGCCAGCAGGTTGTGGTTGTGCTGGAGCGCCATTTGAATGGCGTCGTCCAGCGAAATAACCACCGCGCCCGGCTTCTGAGCAAGGGTCTGTGCTTGCACAGGCAGCGGAGACTGGCTTTGGGCCGGCGGGGATTGGGCGCCCGCGGCTTCAAAGAAACAAGACGTGAAAAGCAAAATGGAAGAGCACAAGCGTTGCAAACGCATAGGCAATCAGCCTCCTTCAAGAGGGGAATACACCGATTGGGCGTGCCGCAAAGGCACGGAAGGAATGCAGAGTCTATGCGGGAGGCGCGCGTGCGGGAATCTGTCGCGAGGTATAACGAGAGATGAAGTTAATATACTGAGGTTCAGGCCCGGCGCCCGTAGGGGCCAGAACACATGCGCGAACCCCTGTCACGGACGGCGCAATCGTCAGATGGCATAGCGGACAGTTGTCTGAAGAAGTATTGACGTGATGATGCCAGACCGCACCGAGCGTAGACCCCAGCAGCAGCACGAGAAGCACCACCGGGACCACCACACACCAGATTCGTTTTTGGCCAGACATTGTCAGGAGCACGTCAAAGACCCTGCACCGCCTCTGGACTAGTTTAGACCAAAATCCGCATTCTTTGGATATTTAGCTCTCAATCCGGATTTCCGGGCCCCGGATTTCCGGGCCGGCTCGCCTCATTCTCCACTTGTCATGGGATCCGCCCTGGCAAAGGACTCCCCTGCGCTCCGAGCGTAGCCCTGTTCAGCGCCCAGCGCCGTCAGCGGCCGGCATGGGGCTGCGCCTTCTCAGCGCCGGAGCGGCCTCTTGCCAACTCGCCCGCAGAGGAAATCGCGAGACTTAAACGGTTGCCTTGGTGGCTCCCGTTGAGACACCCCCATCCACCAGCAGTGTCTGGCCGGTAACGTAGCGGCTTGACTCCGAAGCCAGAAACACAACCGCCCCATCAAGATCGTCAGGCCGCCCCGGACGCTTCAGTGGAATGCGGTCGCAGATATATTCCACCCACGCGGCATTTTCATACAGCACCTGATTTTGTGCCGTCTTGAACCAGCCCGGCGCCAGGCAATTTACGGTGACACCGTGGACGCCCCAATCGTCGGCCAGACTCATCGTGAGCTGCCGTATCCCACCGCGGCTGGCGCCGTAGGGAGCGAGCCCGGCGAATCCTGCAACGCTCGTGACGGAGCCGATATTGATCATGCGCCCGTAGCCACGCTGAATCATGCCTCGCGCAACGGCCTGTGCCACAAAAAATGAGCCGCGCAGATTCGTATCCAGTATCGTGTTCCAGTCCTCCCAGGTCACATCCAGCGCGGGTTTGCGAATGTTGCAGCCGGCATTGTTCACAAGGATGTCGATTTTGCCGAAATGCGCCTCAACCGCGGCAACGGCCTGCTGGATGCTCGCATGATCGCGCACATCGAGTTCCGTGCAGAAAGCCTGCCGCCCCAGCTCCCGAATCTCGCCCGCAAATCCGCTCAGCGAATCCTTGTTCCGGCTGGTCATCGCAATGTCAGCGCCGGCACGCGCCAGCGCCCGGGCAAAGTATTGCCCCAAACCGCGGCTGGTGCCTGTTACAAGCGCAACATTTCCCGATAAGTCAAACAACGAGCCGTTCATTGGATATGTCCTCAGGGTTCCAGAACAACCTTAAGCAGTCCGGGCTCCCTCGCATACAGGCGCTCAAACCACGAAACTCCGTCTTCCAGCGGAGCTACGGCGGAAATCAGCGGCTCCACGCGAATGGCGCCGCTCGCCATCAGGTCAATGCATTCGGGATATTCTCCCGACGAAGCGCATGAGCCTTGCAGCCGTATCTGGCGCGAGACCACTGATTGCAGCCCAAGTTCAATCGTAGGCGCCACATTACCCACAAGAGTCACGGCGCCGCCCTTCCTCACGCCCTCCACAGCCAGCTTGATTGCCGCAGTCGTGCCCACACATTCCAGCGCAACATCCGCGCCGCGTCCCTCGCACTGCTCCTGAATCCGCTGGATGACGTTCTCGCTGCGCGAGTTGAGTGTCGCAGTAGCCCCCAGGCTTCGCGCCAGTTCCAGTCGCGTATCGTCCACGTCCAGAACAAACACCCTCGCCGCCCCCGCATGCCGCACTGCCTGCATCGTCAGCAGGCCAATCATGCCCGCGCCTACCACAACGGCCGTATCGGTCGGCGTCAGCGGAGTCAGCGACACGGCATGGACAGCTACTGAAACAGCCTCAATCAGCGCCGCATGCGCATAAGGCATATTTGCCGGCAATGGATAGCAAATCCGCGCAGGCACCGTCACATACTCCGCGAATGCGCCCATGCGCTTGAATGTCGGCGTGGAAACTCCAACCACCTCGCGGTTATCGCACAGGTTGATCTGGCCCCGCTGGCAATAGAAGCACTTGCCGCAGGAAACCGTCGAGTCGAATGTCACGCGATCGCCTGGACGAAAGTCCACCACCGCGCGTCCCACGGACTCAACCACTCCCGCGGCCTCGTGTCCCATGACGATGGGCGGCAGCCTGCGCCCGGTGCTGCCATCGTAGCCGTGAACATCGCTTCCGCAAATGCCGCAGGCCTTGATGCGCACCAGCAGCTCATCCTCTGCCGGTTGCGGCACGGGCATGTCAACCAGTTCCAATTGCTTGTATGCAGAGAGTACCAGCGACTTCATGCAATCTCCATAACTCTCATGATATCGCGCCAGCAATCGCTCGACGAGTTTCTGGGGGCTCAATCCTGCCGAGCAGGAAGATATAAGCAGCAATCCCGATGACAAGATAGATCGCCGAGGCCCTGAAGGCCCACGCAAACGAGTGCGTGGCTGTCACCAGGTATCCCGTGAGGACAGGAGCCGCTATGCCGGATATCTGGTTGGAGAAGTTAAGAATCCCGCCCACCCTGCCCACGTTGTTCCTGGTTGCGATAAGTGAAGGAACCGACCAGCCTACCGGCGCGGCTGCAGAGAGCCCTCCGATGGAGACGCTGATCCAGAACAGTGCTTCCTGCGCGCTGTGCGCTCTGGCGGCGCCCAGAATGCCAAGTCCGCATGTCGTGCCGCCGATCAGCACAACCTGGCGCACCAGGTTTACGTTCCAGCCTCTGCGAATCAGCGCATCCACCAGCCATCCGCCAACCACCAGGTCGCCTGCCGTTGCCACAAGCCACGGCAGACTGGTGTACAGGAATGAATGAAGCAGATCGATGTGCAGAGCCATCGAGAGATAACTCGGCAGCCATGTGAGCAAGAGATAGAAGACATAGTTATAGGAGCCAAATCCAAGTGCCAGCCCGATAACTTTTCGCTGTCTTATGAGATAGGTCAGCGACGAAGGCTGCTGGATGACCTCCTCCATCGCGCCGGGGGCTGCATCCCCCACCGCAATATACTTCCTCTCCATATCACTTAGTGAAGCGTCCTCGTCCGGATCGCGATAGACCCTCCAGAAGAGAAGAAAGTAGCCAAAACTGATAAAGCCGGTAAGTGCAAAGCTCCAGCGCCAGCCGATCTTCAGCAGCACGATGCCCAGCAGGGGCACGCCCATGGCTGAAGAGAACTTTGCGGCGGCGTCGAATATGGACGTGGCAAAGCTGCGGGCTCGGGAAGGGAACCAGGAACCGATGGCCTTGGCATTGGCGGGGAAGGTCGGCGCTTCTCCCACCCCCAGCGTCAATCGCGCCGCGAACAGGCTGGGAATACCGGGCGAGATTGCCGCGCCGAATGAGGCAAGACTCCATATAAAGGTGCTGATCCTGCCAATGCGCCGAACACCGAATTTGTCCAGCAAGACCCCAATCGGCAGTTGACACAACGCGTACGTCCAGTTGTACGCCCCCGAGAGATAGCCGAATGTTATGTTTGAAATCCCAAATGCGGTAAAGAGGGCGTCATGGGAAACCGAAAGATTGACTCGGTCAAAGTAATTTACAAGAACGCCGAGGCCCAGCAGCCAGGCGATGCTCCAACTCCGTCGCGGCAGCCCCGGACGTGCATTAAGAACCGGTTCGGTTTCAGACAACTTCTTCCTCGCTACGGTGCGTTGATTAAGGCCTGTGCTGTGAATATAATTCATCCTGCTTTCATTTCACTTCCCCAAGTGAGAGCGAACTTCCAGGCCAATGCCCTGAGGAGGTTTGCTCATGGAGAAGGATCTTCGAGTCGGCGGCCAAAGCGGCTCCACGTCCGACGGCGATTTCGCATCGCCCGTGGAAGAATCCCGGCGCGCATTCCTTCACGCTGCCGGACTCCTGATCGCCGGCCTCATGCTCCCGCAGGCCAGCGCGGACGAGCCACTGCGCGCAGCGGCCGGCTCCGGCCACAAAATCCTGGTGGTCATCATCGGCGGCGTGCGCCGCGCCGAGACGTTCTCCCGCGAAGGCCTCGAGAACATCCCGCATCTTGCCGGTGACCTGCTGCCCCACGCCCTTTTCTATCCCTACGCGCGCAACGAAGGCGTAACCGCGCACTTCAACGCGATTTCCAGCATCCTCACCGGCAACTGGCAGCGCGTGGACGACTGGGGCAAGCTTGCCCCCACCACGCCGACATTGTTCGAGCAGTTCCGCAAGCAGCAGCGCGTTGGCGCCAGCGACACCTGGGTTGTGGCCAGCAACAAGGCGCTCACAAGCCTGATAGGTGCAAGCTCAGCTTCTGATTTTGGCCCATCGTACGGCGCCAACGTCGTCTTCCCCAAGCAGCTCATGCTCACGGCTGTCGTAGATGCGTTGCGCGGCGGGCGAACGGCCAACATGGCAGACCGCGCAAAAGTTGAGGCCGAACTCGAAAGCGCGATGCAGGGCAGCAACTACGAGGGGCTCGGCTGGAACGTATTTGACGCGGCCGAAAAGCTCGACCCGCGCGTGCAGGCCAGCCTCAAGTCCGCCATCGCCGATTTCGTGCACGGCGGCGGCCCCACCTCCGGCGACGAGCTCACCTTCTTCATGACCCGCGAAATCATGCGCAAGTTCTCGCCAAGCGTCCTTACCGTTGCATTTTCTGACGTCGAAGTGGCGCACTTCGGCTCCTACGCGCTGCATCTCTCGGGCATCCGCACGGTAGACCGCCTCACCTACCAGCTGTGGCAGGAGGTGCAGGCCAACCCCGCATACCGCGACAAAACCACCATGGTGGTCCTCCCGGAATTCGGGCGCGACCCCGACGGCTCATCCACCAACGGTTTCTTCAATCACCGCGCAAATGAGGAATCCACGCGCGACGCGTGGATGATGGCTCTTGGTGCCGCCGTGGACAAGCCCCAAATCGTCGAGCGCCCGATCCTCCACATTGATCTCTGTCCAACCCTTGCGAGCCTCCTCGGCTGCCGTCCGCTGGAGTCGCAAGGCTCGCTCCTCAAGGAGTTCCGCGCCTGACAGGCGGAGCAGAAAAAATGGAAGAACCAATGCAGGTCGTGGACAACTTGCCGGATCATCTTCAGAGCGCCTTGAGCCAGGGCCTGCTCAAGCGCCTGCCCCTCACCTTTCTGCCCTTTGTCAATCAACAGCTCCACCAGTGGGAATATCTCTTCCCCAACGAACGCCAGTCGGTCGAGAGGCTCCTTCTTTTCGTGGCAAGCCTGACTCCTCAGCAGTCCTCCCTGCTCTTCCGCGATGTGGTGCAACTTGAAGAGAAGATGGGCGTCAGCCGATGGCAGTTTTCCACCAGCGAGCAGACAATCAGGAACTCGTCTGAGCTGGCTCGCTCTCCCTACTTTCAGGATTGGCGGCGCGCTGTACAGGCAGTCTTTGACCAGGCCGATCAGCATGCGCTCAGCACGAAAGCTGCAGGCGCCGCCTCAGCCAACAGGCTGGTCCTGCTTGAAATCCCTCAGCCTCTTCCCCTCGATGCTGCCAGCGCCTGGAAGCATTGGCAAGGAATTGGCAAACCCCTGAAGCTCGAACTCGCGCCCTCCGCCCCGCGACAAAGCTCCCTTCAATTCCTTCTAGCCGGCGCAACTTCCGGAGGGCTGCTCGATGCCGTCCGTACTCGCCCTGAAGCCGCACCGGCGGATACATGGGTCGTGGACGCGGCAAGAAGCCTGACAGACGCCGTGCTTGCGCGCGACCCCTCAGGCGCAGCCGCCCCGAAGGCCATTTTGCTCAGCTATCAGAGGCTCGACCTCTACAGGCAAGCCTTCTCGCATGAAATGAACACCATGCGCAAGGATCTCGCCGATGCCGACGCCGTCTTCGATCACTTGCGCAAGGTGGACGTCACGCCCTGGTGCCCGCCCGAGGTGGCTGCCGACCCCGCGGTCCGCGAGTTCCTGCGCTCGCTCTATCTCAGCGGAAACGGCGCCGTGATTTATGGCAACTCGTTCGTGGAATGGGCCGCTTCCGAGGCGTTTCGGCGCGCCAGGCCTCGCTTCCTGGCGGCGAGTTTCGGCGTACGCAGCAGGCCCAAGCCCTTCACCGGCGTGGCCGTATTCGACAATCCCGATCAGGTCAACCCGACACCGTCCGTCGACGACCTGCCCGGCAGCGCCATCGATGCGCAGATGCTGGCTCTTTATGTGTGGCTCGCAGCCAGCCGCTATGACGAGTACCAGCGCTCCACCCTCTGCGTCTGCCTGGCCGAAAGCATCGCGCAGGCCTACGTGGTGGGCCCTCCGGAATGCGCCCTCCTGCAGGAGACGCAGCCAATTTCTCTCCCTCGTCTCCGCGACGAGCTGCGCAATAGGATCGCATGAGTCTCAGCGAAACGCGGCCTGAATCAGCACACGAATAAGCCGCAGTGCCTCCCCGGAGCAGATCAGTATGACGTTCGTACGGAATCCTCTAGGATCGTCAGCCGGCAGCCAGCGAAAGCAGCTTCCCAAGATCAATAGCCGAGCTTGACTCAGTGCCCCGCGGCAGCGTGGGAGCAATCACAAGGGCCTGGCTGTGCCCTTCAAACCACACCAGGAACGACGACTGGTCAGCGCCCGGCAGCCGCTGCTGGTTGATCCACTGGTAGTACGCCGCCATGTCTCCATCGATAAGGGACCCCGTCGCGTCAACCCCGGCATTACTGTGAACGTTCGTCAGCAGCTCGTTCATCGGCCGTTGCCGTTGCCGCGGCGCAAAGCGCACCAGCAGCGTAAGCGCCTGCGCCCGCCGCAGAACCTCGCGCGCCGTCCACTGCGCAAAGGTCGTACTGAAAATCTGCGTCCCCGAGCCTTCCGTAAACAGCTTCATCTGGAAGCGATCCAGCACAGCATTCCCTTCGCTCTTCATGCCCAGGTCCGGCGGCGTCAGCCGCGCCAGATGCGTGCGCAACTGCTCCGGCCCCATGCCCGGGCGCGCAATCTCTGCGTCGATATTCTTCAGCAGCGCTGCGCGCACCGGCTCCAGCGCGTTGTATGAAACGCAGGTCAATGCTGGGCTGCAATCTGCTGCGCTGCCGCCATCCACATACCAGTGCCCATAGGGAACAGGATGCGCCTTGGCCCGCTCCGCCACTGCGCCCAGCAGCAGTTCAAGCCCATTCTCCGGCTTCACCTGCCCGAAATAAGTCCCATGCGCGCGCAGGTTGCGAAACAGAGGCACATCGTAGGACGTCACACCCTGCCCGATAACCGCGATGCCAAGCCGACGCACGGGCATCGGATCGGGAGGCGCCTCAGCCTGCAATCGAGTCCCGTACTCCGTCGCCGCCCTTCGAAACGCGTCAAGCTGATGCGTTGTCCAAAGATACGCCGACTGTTGTTCAACGAACTGCGCCGGTTCATTGATCCAGTCAAACTGCTCAAGCTTTGCAGAAATCGTCAACTGCGCAAAGCCTCGGAACCGTTCTGTGATCTGCTCCTGCGACAGCGAACTCAGGATGGCAAGTTCCTTATCGATTGCGGATCGCTCAGCCGGAAATTTGAAATCGTAGTCGATCACTTCCCGCAGCAGGCTTGGCACAAAGCTCACAGGAAGCTGCCGTAGAGCGCCCAGGTGCGCCACCGTCAGCTTCCTCGCCTCAGCAGGATAGCCGGCAAACTGTTCGGGTTGAAGATCGCGCGGCAGCATAAAGCTACAACAACTCCCTGATTGGCCTGCCCTGCGATTGCGTGGGCGAGAACCCCATCATCGCGCCCAGGCTCGGCACCAGATCAATCGATTGCATCGGCTGATCGAACAGCACTCCCTGTCGCACGCCCGCGCCAAGCGCCATCATCCATGTTGTGCGGCTGGCTGCGTCGCCCGTGCGGTGGTGTTGAAATCCATTTCCCCCGGCGTCATAGTCGGCATCCCGCCCAAAGTCCGGAAGGATAAACAGCGTCGTGTTGCCTGCGTATTCGGGTTCGCTTTCAACCGCCTTCCACAGTTCCGCGCACAGCCGGTCGGTGCGCTGGATTGCCTCAACATACAGCGAGTACGCGCCGGAATGTGCAATATCGATGTCGTGCATCGTGATCCACAGAAGGCTCGGCGCTTCCTGCTGCATCAGCCGCTTGGCAATGTACACCGAAAGCTCATCCGGGCTCGACACTGCCCGCGCGTGCGCCATGAAGTCATCCACCGAAAGGCGCAGGATCGTCTCCAGTTGCTGCAACTCAAACTCGCCCCCTCCAAGCTCCGGCGTGTAAAGAGGATTTTCGTAGTTGTCGCGCAACAGGTGTGCGAAGTCCGTGCTCGCTCCCGGAGTGGCCGCGCCCAGCAGGTGCTTGGGCAATATCACCCTGGCCCCGAGACCTGGACCATACGAACGGCATTCGCTTTCGCCGATACGGTTGAACCCGTTGCTTGGCGCCACAACCCACGCGTCTGAAGCCGGACGCTTCAGATCCTTGCGAAAATACTCGAAAACCGTCGGATGCTCCGGCGGAATGGCAGAGAAGTTGTTCAGCGTCTCATACACGCCCGTCGTCAGGCTTGCCGTCGCAACATAGTGACCCAGAATCCCCTGGTTCGTCACATGCGTGAAGAAGCTCGATTGAGGAACCAGCTCCTGCAGCATATGCGGAATATTGTCCTGGCCTTCCGGCGCAAATGTCTCCTGGTCCCGCGCGCCGCCGCCGAACGTCACCACAATGATCTTCCGCTTCTTGCGAGCCGTCTCTCCGTGCAGGAAAGGGCTGGCGGTCATCAGCGCGCTTCCCAGCGCCGCTCCGGCCGCTCCCCGCAGGAATTCGCGCCGGCTCCGGCTCAAGCCGAGCGCGATCTCCCGCGGGCTGAGTCCAGCCGAGGCTTGAACGCCCTTCCGCATTGCTCTCGTCAACGAAGACTGCTCCATCAACTCATTCCAATCATCCGCGCGCTGATCCTGCCGTAAACTCAATTCGCTTTCCCTTTGATCGCTCGCGGGCACCTGCCGGCTGCCTCAAGGCTTGCCGGAATCGATGCCCTTTGCCGCATAGACAAACTGTTGAACCTCTGCCCTCTCCTTATCCACCTCGGCCAGATGGTCCGCACGAAGCTTCTGATAAATGGCAAACTCCTGCTGCGCCCGTTGCTTCTGGCCCACATGCACATACTCCGTGCCCAGCCGGTAATGGGCATCTGAAAGATTCGGGTTCAGTTGCACAGCCCGCTCATACTCCGGGATGGACTTGTCATACTGGTGCTGATCCGCATAGAGATTGCCGAGCTGCACATGCGCCTCAGCCAGCGCATCGTCCAGCGCGACCGACTTTTGCAGAAGCGACTCGATCGTCTTCAGGTCCAGGCTGGCGTCTTCGGCCCGCTTGCCCTTCCACAAACTCATCGCGTAATAATACTGGGCCAGCGCGTTCTTGGGTTCAAGCTCCGCATAACGGCGGAATCTCTGAATCACCTCGTCCGCCTGATTTGGCGAGCTGTCGTACGCCTTCGATAAAAAGAGATAACAGCGCGCGTCTGAAGGGCTCAAATCAGAAGCCGTAAGCAGGGCCTTCACCGCCTCTTCATACTTGCCGCGCGAATAAAGTGCCAGTCCCAGCCCGATCAAAAGCCGGGGAGATTTCGGATACCGCTGGGCGCCCTGCTGAAAGATCGCAATCGCGGGCTCGTACGTCCTGTGGAGAAGCATTTCGCTTCCCCAGTCAAAAAGGTTATCCTCGCTCGGGTCCATGTGCGCGGCAGTCTCGTATTCGTTCGCCGCGGCTACAAATTTCCCGTCTTTCTCTTCAATCTGTCCCAGCAGATTATGCAGTTCCCCGGTGTCTTTTCTCTTCGCCAGGTCCTTGGCTGCTTGCCTGGCCTCATCCAGCCGCCCCAGCAGAAAATCCGCCATCGCCAGGTCATAGCCGTTGCCGTAGGAATCAGGCTGGATGCGTTGCGCTTCTTCCAGCAGTGGGCGCGCATCCGCAAGCTTTCCGGTTTGAACATAAAACTCGCCAAGATTGTGATTGGCGTCGAAGCTATGAGGCTCCAGCGCAAGCGCCTCGCGGAACTGCTCCCCGGCCAGCGCGGCCTTCCCTATGTGCAACAAGCTCGCCGCCAGATTCGTGCGCGCTATGGCAGACGCCGGCTTCAGTTGGACCGCCGTCTTGAGCTGATCAATCGCCTTTTCGTCTTGCGACAACGACGCATAGACCATGCCCAGCAGCTCGTGGACCTCAAAGCTCTTTGTCGCATAGGGCAGCAGCGGCTCCAGTTTGCCCGCCGCCTCCGCGTACCGTCCTGCCTCGTAGTCGGCCGCCGCCGACTGATACTGGCGGTCCAGTTCCTGCCTCTGGATCTGTTCCGCTGCCGCAAACGTCCCCCAAACCATCAGCGAGCACAGAACAACCAACCGAAACCGAGGCCTCTTGCTCACAGGCCGCCTCCCTGATTACCGCGTGAGCAATGTGCTACGCAGAAGAACACCCCGGAAAGGCGCCCAGTGGGCGCGCCTTTCCGGGGTGCTTTCATTCTAGCCTAGTAGTACAACTTCAGAGCCAATTGAATCTGTCTCGGATCATAAGGAGCATCGCGAGTCGATCCAAGTTCGCCGAAGTGAGGATCAAAGATGTTGCCCGATCCGCCGATAGCCACCACGCCGTTGCCGCCGAAATTCGGAGCATTGAAGTTCGGGTGGTTCAGGATGTTGAAGAACTCCGCTCGGAACTGCATCGAGAACCGCTCGTTGAGTTGGAATCCCTTGAACGTCGAGAAATCCAACCGGTGGAAGCCCGGACCCGGAATCGGTCCAGCCTTGCCACCCAGAGCTGCGGCGCCTGTCAAAGGAACGCAGCCGGAGGGCGAGTTTGGAATCGGAACCGGGTTAGAGGGCGTACCCCCAAGCTGACAAGGCTGGGTATAGGCACTCGGATTGTTGATCCAGAACGGCCTCGGCTTGCCGTCGATTGTCTTCACCTTGATGCCGAGCTGCGGGCTCTGCCCCTTCACCAGCATCGTGTTGCAGCCGGTTCCAGAGGTCGTTCCAGTCGGGCAGCCGAAGTTGAGCGGCTGGCCTCCCTGCAGCGTCACAATCCAGTTCGTCGACCAGTCGCCCAGCACCGCATTGACCAGTCCACCCCTGTTCATGTACCGCCTGTCCTTGCCAAAGGGAAGCTCATATCCGCCGCTGAAGTGGAGAACCTGGCGAATATCGAAGTTTGCCAGCGCCCAGTCAAACCTGGGCCCCAGCCCCTTCACGCTAAACGCACGCAAGCCGCCCGTCGTACCGCCGTTCAAAAGGTCTCCGGCGTCGGACATCGTCTTCGAGTACGTGTAGGCAAGCAGGAACGTCAGGCCATTCGAGAACTGCTGTTCCAGCTTGGTCTGCAGGCCATGATATTGACTTTCGCCGTATGTTCTTTGGTAACTCCCGCCTCCGAAGTCCGCAAATGGGACATACGGATTGGTGCTGATACCGTGCGGCAGAATCTGGGACACGTTCCTGTAGCCAACGCCCCCCTGAAGATTTTGACCGTTGGTAAAGACATACGAAGCTTGCGCAGACAAGCTGCGTGTAAGCGAGTACTGGAACGTGAGGTTGGCGCTGTACGTGCGCGGAGTCTGATAGTCGAACTGCAGACCCTGCAGACCCAGACCAAGTGCATTGACCTTTGTTGGGTCAAATGGGATGCAGGAGAAGCCCGACTCGAAGGTCGCGGTTCCACCCGGACCCGCCGTGGCGCAACCGGAAAACGGGGTGTTGTAGCTCGTAGGCGCAACCTGGGACGCAATGCCCGAGGCCACCTGCGGCGAATACGAGAAGTTGAAGACAAAGGGATAGTTCTCACCGATGTTCGGCCCGTATCCCTGGTTCTCAAACGAGTTGAAGAAGAGACCGAAACCGCCGCGTGTTACCAGCTTCGGGGTGATCTCATACGCAAAGCCTACGCGAGGCGCAATATTGCCCTTCTGTGTTTGCAGCAGCCCCTGGCCGTACTTGTTCGTGCTCAGGAGCGTGATGCCATCCTTGGCAAGTAGGTCCACAAGGCCGCGGCAGCCAACACCGAAGCACGTGGAATCTGTGGACAGCGTTCGAGGATCCTTGCCCGACGCCGGGATGATAAACAACGGCTTGTTCTCCGGAGCGCCGCCCGGCACAAAGTTGGCCTGCCCGCCGTTGGTCTCGTTGATAGGACCAAAGTAGTCCCAGCGCAGACCAAGGTTGATGGTCAGTTTTGCATTGACCTTCCAGTCATCCTGGAAGTACGTCGCGAAATAGGTCTTCGCATCATAGGTCTTGTTGATGTTCGAGGCGTAGACCTGGTTCGCGCCGCCCGAGTAGCTGAAGCCGTTCGGGTTCGGGTTGCCGTACAGCGTAGCCGGAGCCGCCGTTGGCGGAAGCAGGAACTGCGCCAGACCGCCCGTCGTGTTGGAAGCCGTCGGTATATCCGTGAAGCCGCCGCCATAGTTGAACTGGCCGCGTGACCACGCCGGCTGCAGCGTCGAGAACTTCACATGCTGGTTCTCAATGCCCATCTTGAAGCTGTGCTTGCCGTAGATCTTCGTAAAGTCATCCGTGAGTTGGAGCGTCTGGCTGACTTCGTCCGAAGGAAGGAAGCTGTTGCTGCCCAGGGTTGCCAGGTTGCTGATGCCGAATGCCGGCAATCCGCCATTCCCGTTGCCCTGCGGAATCCCCTGAATGCCGAACTGACCCGGAATACCGGAAGCGCCACCCTCCGGGCCGGTACGCGTTGTGTGCAGGTGAGCAAACCCGCCGCGCACCTGGTTGATCGTGGTCGGGGTAAACACGTGGGTCCACGCCGCCACCGCCTGGTCGGACTTTGCAGTCTGGATGCCCTGCGAGAAGCTGCCGCCGTCAGCGATGCCGCCGAAGATGCCCGGGATGTAAATCGGGTCATCCGAGTAGCTGAAGCGGAAGAAAATCTGCTCCTTCTCGGTCGGGTTGAAGTCGAAGCGCGTATCGAACGTGTTGGAGTGCTCGTAGAGATTCGGGCTCACCGAATATGTGTTCAACCCCGAGTTCGGCGCCGGATAAAGCTCCATGAGCTTGATCGCATTCGCATCTACTCGGTTGGCCGGCAGTTTATTCAGCCCGCAGCCGGCGATCGTATAGATGCCACCGGCAGGTGTGGCTCCGCAGGTGCCAAACGGATCGCGAACGTAGCCGTCGGCGCCGGTGTTGTTCGTCAATCCCGATACCGGGTCCACGGCTCCGGCTGCTACAAGGCGCGTGGTGGCAGGGTCAAGAATCGTGCCGTATGGCACGGTACGGCCCAGAAGGTCCGGCCTTGTCTTTGTCGCACCTTGCGCCAGCGAGAGCACGTCGGAAAGATCCGTGAAGCCGCTGCTGCGCTCCAGTGCCGTCGGCACGTTGCCATTTTCCGCCGTGCCCTGCACACGACGTTTCCCTTCGTAATCGCCGAAGAAGAACATCTTGTTCTTGATGATCGGGCCGCCCGCCGAAGCGCCAAACTGGTTCAGGCGCAGCTCGCCCTTCTTGATGCCGCCGTTGTTTTCAAACCAGTCCGCCGCGTCCAGCTTGTCGTTGCGGAGGAATTCCCACACCGTGCCATGCAGGCTGTTCGTGCCGGATTTGATGGTCGCGTTCAGAACGGCGCCGGCAGAGCGGCCCAGTTCCGCGCTGAAGTCCGCGGTCTGCACCTTGAATTCCTGAATCGCGTCCACCGGAGGCAGAATGACAAAGTTCGTGCCGTTCAGAAAGTCCACAGCGTTCGAGTTGTTGTCGATGCCGTCCAGCAGGTAGTTGTTCTGCGCGGGACGAAGGCCGTTGGCGGAAAACGCGCCCGAGGCCGCATTGCCTCTCGTGTCAGCCTGCGGTGTCTGCATGCCGGCGCCAAGCTGCGCAAGGAAGGTAAAGTTGCGTCCGTTCAGCGGAAGGTTGTTCACTTCCTGCGCGCCAATCACCTGCCCGACCGATGCTTCTTCGGTCTGCAGCAGCGGCGGCGCCGTCGTCACCTCAACCGTCTCAGTCGCCGCGCCAGGCTTCAGTTGGACGTTCACCTGAAGCACCTGCGCTACCTGCACGGTCAGGTTCTTCTGCGTCGTCTTTGAAAAGCCCTTGGCCGTCACAGTCACCGAGTAGTGACCAATTCTGACCGGCGAAAAAGTGTACCCGCCACTGGCGTTCGATTTGGTGGTCAGGGTGATGCCCTGGTCCACATTCAACAGGGTCACCTGCGCGCCGGGAACAACAGCGCCCGTAGTGTCTTGAACCGTTCCGGTGATTGCGCCTTCGTCCACCTGGCCGAATGCGTACCGGCCTTGGAACAGAATGAGGCACAAACATGTGAAGGCTATGTAACCAAACGCTTTTAACCGACTTGAGGTTCTGCAGTCACGGCCCATACAAACGTCCTCCGTTCTCTACCTTCGCTTACCTATTCTTCTGGATTGACCGTCTCCCCCAGGGGAGGGGAACCGGCCACATTGAACCGTCTGCTGTAAACGGTTTCATCAGCGTGCGATGAAGCGTATTGGATTCGTGCAATATTTGTCAACCAAAAGTTGGAGATTCTGTTTTTTGTCCCTGACTGCACCTCCTGGACAGCTTCCCTCGACTCAGATCGACGTCAAGAAATAGCACGACTAAAACATTTAAAATAAATGCTTTATAGATATTCCCCCCGCGCCGGCGGTTCCCCGGAATCCCCGCAAGCGAGCGGCTCCAAATTCTCCAAATCTTCCCCGCACGCTCCCGCCAAGCCGGTGTGTCTGCGTGAAAATCTCATACGAGAACGCGCCTGAGTCGGCCGCCCGGAACGCCCCTGAAACAGGTGAAGGATGCAGCCTGAGAAGGAACTGCTCAGAGTGCTATCATGCGGACATCTTGCCCCCTCCACGGACTCCTGAGAATGATGTCGAACCAGACGAACAAAAACCAGCGTCTTTCCCGTCGAACAATTCTCAAGAGCGTGGGTCTGGCCCCTCTGCTGCTCCGTCCGGCGCCGTTCTGCGGATCATCGCTTCTGTTCGCAGCAACCCGGCTCCCGGCCGATCGGAATCCCGCGTTTCCCTTTGCTGATGTTCGCTTGACGCCTCACTACCCCGCCCAATCTCCCTTGGCTGACGTCCTCCGCCTTGTCCCTCCAGGCTCAGATGAGTACATCACCGAGAAATATGCTTTTGAAATCGAGTCGATTCTCAAGCAATGGAGTCAGTCGCTCAAGGCATCACCACAAAATCTTCCTCTTTTGTCCACTGCGATGGACACCTCGATCGAAGCATCAACGCTCGTCGCCGCCAGTGAGTCCACCGTGCGTTCCGCCTTCGGCATCGACGTCCTCCGCAGAGAATTCGCCTCCGGCCTCGTGCAGGGGCGTGAAGCATTTCTGCGCAACTTCCATGCCTGGCTCGGCTCGGTATCGCGCATTGAAACTGCGGAGTTCGAAATCTACGCTATCGAACAGGTCGCTGCCTCTCCGCTCACCGTGCAACTTCAGATCCGGTATGACATCGTGGCCAGCAGGAACGACGATCGCCGCGAAGAGAGGGTCGGCTCATGGAGCACAGTGTGGGCGCGCGACGAAACCCAGGCGTGGAAGGCGCGCAGATGGGAGGCCCGTGATGAGCAGGTCGCGATTGTGCGTGGCCCCGCTTTCATCGATGTCACTTCCCGCGCTCTCGACGGAACAGAGTCGTACGCCGGGCAGTTGCTTTACGGCGCCGATCACTGGCGAACAGTGCTTGACGGCGCCATCGGAGTTGACGTTTATAGCAACAACGGCGTGGCTGCGGGCGATTTCGACAACGACGGTTTCGACGATCTCTACGTCTGCCAGCCCGCCGGCCTGCCAAACCGCCTCTACCGCAACCGCGGCGACGGAACCTTCGAGGACGTCACGGAAAAAGCTGGCGTCGGCGTGCTCGACAACACCGCATGCGCCCTGTTCGCGGACTTTGAAAACAAGGGCCGTCAGGACCTGCTTGTCGTCTGTGGCACAGGTCCCCTGCTCTTCCTCAATCAGGGCGACGGCACCTTCAAGCTCAAGCACGATGCATTCAGGTTTGCGCGTGCCCCGCAGGGCACCTTCACGCATGCTGCGGTTGCCGACTACGATGGCGACGGCCGCCTCGATATCTATTTCTGCATGTACATGTACTACCTCGGCCTCGACCAGTATCACTATCCCATCCCCTATTACGATGCCCGCAACGGCCCGCCCAATTGCCTCTTTCACAACGAAGGCAACGCCACATTCGTTGAGACGACTGAAGCCGCCGGCCTGAACGCGGACAACAACCGATACAGCTTTGCCTGCGCCTGGGGCGACTCCAACTCCAACGGCCGCCCCGATCTCTTCGTGGCCAACGATTTCGGCAGTTCGCAGCTTTACCGCAACAACGGCAATGGAACCTTCACCGTTGTATCCAGCCAGGCTCGCGTCGAAGGCGTCGGAGCCGGAATGAGCTGCTGCTGGTCCGATTTCGACAACGACGGACGCCAGGATATTTACGTGCCCAGCATGTGGGAGGCCGCCGGCCAGCGCGTCTCGCAGCAAAAGCAATTCCACGCAAACGCCCCGCAAAGCATCCGCGAACTCTACCAGCGCCACGCGCGCGGCAACGCGCTCTATCGCAACCAGGGCGACGGAACCTTCGAAAATGTAGGCCGAAACGCCGGCGTGGAAATGGGCCGCTGGTCCTGGTGCTCGGATTTCTGGGACATCGACCACGACGGCTACGCGGACCTATACGTCTCCAACGGATACATCTCCGAATCAGGCGAGAACGATCTCGCAAGCTTCTTCTGGCGGCAGGTCGTCGCCAAATCGTCAGAAGACTCGACACCTTCCCTGGCCTATGAACACGGATGGAACGCCATCAACGAACTCATCCGCTCCGACAACACCTGGCACGGCTACGCAAGAAATGTCCTGTTCACGAACAATCACGACGGCACGTTTGCTGAGGCTTCCGGCCCCCTCGGATTGGACTTCCTCGAGGACAGCCGCTCCTTTGCTCTCGCCGACATCGACCACGATGGCCGCCTCGAAGTCATCCTCAAGAATCGCAATGCCCCTCAACTGCGCATCCTGCGCAATGCGATGAGCGGCATTGGCCATTCCATTTCCTTCCGTCTGCGCGGACACAAGAGCAATCGCGATGCCATCGGAACTGCAGTCACCGTTGAAGCCGACGGGCTGCGCCAGATTAAGTATCTGCAGGCCGGCTCCGGGTTCCTGGCCCAGCACT
>JAGWRX010000199.1 GCA_028876395.1 Acidobacteriota bacterium | reverse complement strand
TCCTTTTTGCGGTCTGTGATGTACAGGAACCCATCCGCATCCAGCCTGCCGATGTCGCCGGTGCTGAACCACCCGTCCGCATCGACGCATTCGGCCGTCGCCTCCGGCTTGTGCCAGTAGCCTTTGAAGATCGATGGCCCTCGCACCAACAGTTCGCCATCCTCGGCAATGCGCAACTCCACATTCGGCATCAGCGGGCCCACCGACCCCATCCGCTGCTTCTTCGGCGAATTCAGCGCAATCACAGGCGACGTCTCCGTCAGTCCATATCCCTCCCACGCTGCAATTCCCACCGAAGCAAACCACTTCGCCGTATCCACGCCCAGCGGCGCGCCGCCGGAGAGGAAGATTCTCACCCTGCCGCCAAACGCTTCGCGCACCTTCGCGAACACCAGCTTATCCGCCAGCTTCCATTGCATGGCCTTCGGCTTCTTGCCCGCATACACCACATCGCCGAAACGCGCTCCCACTTTTAGCGCCCGCGCCAGCAACCGCTTCTTCACCGGCGAAAGCGACGCGCGCCTCTCCACTTCCTGGCGAATCTTCTCGTACACGCGCGGCACGCCCACAATCACCGTTGGCCGCACCTCTTTCATCGACTGCGGCAACCGGTCAAACTGCGAGCAGTACGCTATCTGCGCCCCGCGGCCGAACAGCACGTAGTCCAGCGCCCGCGCCGTGATGTGAGAGAGCGGCAGAAACGAGATGCAGGAATCCGTCGGGCCAATGTCAAAGTCCGCAACGCACACGTTCTGGTTCGACGCAATGTTCCCATGCGTCAACATCACGCCCTTCGGCTCACCCGTTGTCCCCGACGTATAGATCAGCGTCGCCAGGTCCTCGGGGCTTACCGCGCGCACCAGCGCGTCAAACACCGCGTCGCGTTCCGCGCCCCTTGAATCCGCGTCGCCCATCGCTTCGCTGAACGGCGTCGCTCCCGCAGGCACATCCTGCGAGTCCATCATCACGATCCGCTCGAGATCCGTCTCGCCGCGCACCGCGTTCAGCTTGTCGAACTGCTGCCGCGTCGAAACAATCGCAACCTTGCATCCGGCATCCTTCAGCAGTACTGCGATCTGCTCACCAGTCAGCGTCGGATACACCGGCACATCCGCCGCACCGATGGCCAGGATCGCGAAATCGGCAACCGCCCACTCCCACCGGTTCTCGCTGACCAACGCTACCCGATCGCCTTGGCGCACGCCCCAGCTTTGCAGAGCCAGCCCCAGCGCGCGCACGCGCTGGTACATCTGGTCCGACGAAATCGGCAGCCATTGGCCCGAAGCATCCTGCCACAGCACCGCGCGCGGATTCGCCGCTGCCGCCACGCGCAAAAAAAGATCATTGACTGTTTTCAGCATCAAACTTGTCGTCATGGGAGAAGGATCTGCGCCCCGCTTACTCGATCTTTCGGATCACTCGAAAGTGTACCAGCCATTACCAAAGATACGTCGATGCCTGCGCCTTGTCCTGCCCGCCCCGTGCTTCCATCTGCGACTCTCGGCGCATTCCGCTTTTGGGCATGCGCGCAAATCCTCTATTCTCGCGGGCTCCGGCAATTCTGCCGCATTTTCACAGTCGCCCGCCCACTCTCACTTTCCAAAATCTTACGCACTAACTCTTTTTGACAGAGCCTGCTGCCCCATTCGTACCATTTCGCCGTGTGCGGATTTAACTGAAGATGAGCCTTAGTTCACAGACACCGGAAGCCCACTCCGCCCATCCGGCGCAACTTGAAGCAAGATGACAGAAACCCACACAGCTCCGGTATATGACGAACCCAGCCCAAGGCTCCTCCACTCGCTCTTCTTTGTCGAGCAGGTCTGCCTCGCGCTGACAGTCCAGATTGGGGCGATCGCTCTCTGCGCTTGGGTCTTCCCTGCATCGCAGCGCTTCCTGCCGCTTGCTCTTCTCCACATCAGTCCTGTTCAGGCTCTGTGTGCACTCTTTACTGCCATCAGCTTCTTCCTCAGTGAGCCCACCCGCTCCATCCGCCTCCGAGCCCTTGGCTGGTCCTGCGCGGCGTTGACGCTCCTTCTTTCCGGCGCATGCATCTTTCTTGGTTACTGCCTTCTTCCCCCCGGCATCGCCCAGTATTTCCCATCGCTCGCCGCCGCGCCAGCTTTGTCTGCACTCCATGGCGGAGATCCCCTCCGGTCCGCGATCGTCTTTGCACTCCTCGCCGTAATCAGCATCCTCACCAGCTCAAGCGCCGCAACTGGTAAGCGCGTTGCCGATATCCTGAAGGTCGCCGTATGCCTCCTCGTGATGAACCTCTTCTGGGAATTCTCGATGAAGCTGATCGGCGCGCTGCCCGCCAACAGTCCTCGTAGTATCTCGCCGGAAAAACTAGTGTGTCTCGCCCTGCTCACCTACGTAGCCGTGCTCCGCGAGTCTGAGTTTCCTCTCTTCCGCATTTACCTCGGCTCATCCATGGGCAGTCGTGTCGCACGATGGCTGCTTCCTGTCCTCTTTTCTCTCCAGTGGATCCGGGAGCTGGTTCGCGCGCGTCTTACTATTCATCCCATCTTCTTGCCCTTCTACACAACGCCCATTCTCGCCTCCATCGCGTCCCTGGTGATGATCACGCTGGTTTTGGTCATTGCGCTTCGCATCAACCGGCTGGAGAGCTCCATCCGCGACCTCACACTCCGCGATGGCCTCACGGGACTCTACAACGTCAAGGGATTTCACCTGCTCGCGGAGAGCGCCCTGCTCAATGCGCGCCGCGCACAATTGCCCTTTTCGGTCCTCTTCATCGACCTCGACGGCCTCAAGAAGATTAATGA
>JAGWRX010000198.1 GCA_028876395.1 Acidobacteriota bacterium | reverse complement strand
AGACCTGACCGGCGAGCAGCTCGGGATCAAAGCCGGACTTGAGGACAGCGGTGGTCTTGGCGGAGTTTGTTTCTCCGAGGATGAACAGGATTGGCAGGGAATCGAGAGATTTGGGGCCTGTGCGCTGTGCGGTGGCGAGGCGCTTTTCGGCGTCGTGCAGCAGGGTGTCAAGGTCTGAGCCGCCCTGCATGCCTCGCGCGGCGGCATCGCGGCGCTGTTCCCTGAGATGGAAATAAAGAATCACGGATGCGGCGCCCGCGCCGAGCAGGGCGAGCAGGATGCGCAGCACAAGCAGCGAGGTTCCGGTGAGACCCAGCACGGGGCCGACGAGCCACGCAAGCAGGCCGGAGAGGACGAGGATCACGGAAGAGACGAGAATGGGCACCACGGCAGGCTCCTATTGCGCTGTCATTCCGGCGTTCTGCACCTGGGAAACGCCGGAACCGAGAAGAAGTTCAAATCCTCCGAATGCGATGATCAGCAGGCCGGCCAGCACGCATGTGGCAATGAGAAGCGCGCGGGCCCATCGGTCACTGGCGCGGGCGGGGGGCACCTCAGGAGCGGCGATGGGCGGCACGAGGCGGGCGGCGCCGCGGATGCGATCGATCTTGGCGCGCGCCTGGCGCAGAACCTGGTGCAACTCACCGGTGTCTCCGAGCGCGTATCGGCCACGATAGCCCATTTGCAGGCAAAGGCAGTGGACTTCGAGGGCATCGGCAACTTCAGAAGAGTCCTGGGCGGCGAGGAGTTGTTGCAGGTTGCGGAAAAATGTTTCGCCGGCGAGGTGGCCGCCGAAGAGTTCCTCCTGCAAGGGGCGCCGCGCCCAGTCAGAGAATACGGGGCTTTGCAGGTTGAGCACGCTTTCATCCATGAAGGCGACGCAGGCGAAGACTCCCATCTGCACGGTCTCGCTGGAATAGCCCAGCGAACGCGCATCCTGCATTGCCGCCTGCAGGGAGCGGCGCATTTGGGCGCGAAAACTTTCCGAGTCCTGTACCTGCTGCCGCTGGAAGCGCACGCGCACGATGGCGGTGAGCACTTCCTGAAAGCAGAGTGCGAGACTGTTGACGCGAGCTGTACTCATCACGATGGCTCCACGATGATGGTGAGATCGAATTCAGGCTTGGCGATTTCTCCCGGGATGTAAATGCCGACACTGCGCGTTTGCAGGATGTGTTCCCAGCAGGGGCCGGTTGTTTCAACGGCGAAGTATTGCATGTCCGCCTCGGCGCGAATGGCGGTGGGCGGCACGGGGAGGTGGGTGAGCGTCATGCCCGGAAGGGCGCGCTTGACCAGCTCCGGAACGAACTTGGAGGAACAAACCTTGACGAGCCTTGGCGTGAGCCGCAGCAGATCGGACTCGCCCATTGCCGAACGGATGCCGAAGATCCAGCGTGCGCGGCGCAGGCAGCGCTCATCGCGCACTTCGGCCGCCTGAATGTAGGGCTCGACGGGTTGGAATTCGAGGGTAACCGTATTCGAGGGGACGACGATTTCGAGATGCCGCCGGATGTGGGCGTCGAGGGCGCGGAAGACCGGGCCGGGATTGCGATGGTCGTAGGCGGGCAGCTGTCGCGGGTCCGAGTCGAGAGCGAAGGTGCAGAGGGCGCCGGCCAGCCGGGACAACTCGATGAAGACATCCTCCGGATGGGCGTGCCGCGTGGCGGTGAGGTGCTGCAGCGGTGGGATGGCATTCTGCAGCGCGTGAAGAAACCAGTAGTTGGCCACGTCAAGGGCGGCCGTGCCTGCCTCAAAGCGGCCCTGACGGCGCGCGCTTCGGGAGACGGTGGCGCTCTTTTCTCCCGCGGCGTCAAGCAGGCGGCGAACGAGAAGCATCAGCGGCTCGCTGGCGCTGATGCGCAGGCAGGGCGGGATGAACTCCTCGTCGCAGACGAAGTGGCCGCGGCCATCGCGGAGCACGCGCGCGATGGGAATGGAAACCACGTCGGAGGTCAGCTCAGCCTCCGTCATGAGGCTGATGTTTTTCTGCCCGAGCTCGACTTCGCGTTCGTCGATTCCGTTGGTTTCGTCGCGCAGGAGCCGCTGCATCCGCGAGAAGCGCCCGCTGCCCGTCGCGGACGACAGGTCGCAGTCGAACCCGTTGTCACGGCGGCTGGGCACGGTGAGGTAGAGCGGGAGCACGGCATCGGTGGACGGAAAGACTTCCAGCAGGTTGCGGATTGGCGGAGCCGGATCGGAATTGGGCAGCTCGAAGGGAAGCCCGTCGGGAAAAATTCCAGAGGCATGCAGCAAGGCAGCGGTGCCGTTGCGCATTGCCTTGGGGTCGAGCTCGGCGTGCAGCAGTCCCCACGGCTCGCGCCACAGGCAAGCTGCAAGGAAGGCCATTGAATCTTCGAAGTAGCGGCTTTGCGTCTGAAAATGATGAGGGCTGAGATACATTCCCTCAGACCAGACGACCCGTGACAGGAATTTCATAGCTTTCGAACCGTAGGGGCAAACGCGACTGTTGGGGAGGTTACCGCCAGTTGCAGCCACGGAGGCGACGAGCGTGACCGGCTTCTCTTCTCAGGCCTGACCTCATTACCAAAATGACTGACAATTGTGTTTGCATCGTAGGCTGCCAACCCTTTACTGTCAAGCCATGGCGATGCAGGCCAGGTGTCTGAAAACCAGCAATCAACTGTAATCGGGGTAGGCAAGCATGGACGCGTCCAGATTTCCTTTTGACGAACACGATTCCGCCGGCACGAAAGAACCAGCGGAAGGGAAACCGTCGAGTGCAACCGGAGTCTTCGGCACGGGTTCCATTCCGGGCGCGAGCGCGGAGGAGGATCTGCTGGCGTCCCTTGCGAAGCAGGCAGAGCCGGCGCCTGCCACTCCGGCTCCTGTGCCGCCTGCGGCAGCCCCGGCCCCGGCAGCCCCGTCGAGTGCCGGAGACTTTACGCGGATGCTGCAGGCGCTGAAAACGCAGGAGCCTTCAGCACCCGCCTCGCCATCGAAGCCGGCAGAGGATCTGGCAAAGGCATTCAGCCCGGTATCCGTGGAGAAGAAATTTTCTCCGGAACCGGCGGTGCCACCGGCAAGTTCTGCTGTATTCGCCCCGGTTGCGCAACCGACGAGCCCGCCGGATGCCGCGGCCGGACCTGCTTCCCCAGGCAGCTTTACGCAGATGTTCAGCACGTTCAGCGCCAAGGCCGCGGAGGAGCCGGCTGTGCCGCCATTCGCCCCTGTGCAATCCGCTGTTGCACCACTGCCTGTGAGTACACCCAGCGCACCGAGCGCACCAAGCGGACCAGGCGCGTCGGGCGCGTCGGGGCCTGGAGAATTCACGAGAATCTTTCAAGGGCTTCCAGAGAGCAGCGGAACCAAAGAGCCGCCCACCGCGCCGCCCGAGCCGCCCCGGAGCGCGGAGCCGGGTGCATTCACGCGGATGTTTTCAAGCCCGGGCGCGGGCTCGTTTCAGCAGGACGATCCGCTGAAGGCGCTCAAGCCTGAGCCCTTCCCTGAGAGCAGCTACAAGTTCGCCCCAAGTCCGGCGCGCCCCGCGGAACCGCCTGTCCCCGCGCAGGGCGGTTTCACGCAACTGTTGCAGGCCTTGAATCAGGAGCCTGCAGCGAAGGCCGCGGAGCCGACGTTGCCTCTGGCGCCGCTTGCCCCGCCTGCTCCGGCATCGCCCCCGGCAGCGGGAGGATTCACGCAGCTTTTGCAGACCCTTTCTGCGCAGCCCCCTGCGGCGCAGCCGGCCGCGCCTCCCTTCGCTCCCGTGCCCTCGGCTCCGCCCATGGCTGCGCCGTCTGTTGCTGCTCCCATGGCCGCACAGCCGCCGATGGCTCCCATGGCCGCTCCGCCGTATGCGCCGCCCATGATGCCGCCTGCTCCGGCAACTCCTCCGTTGTCGAGCGGGCCGGGTGAATTTACGCGGGTAATCTCCGGCTCGGCGTTGCGCGATCTGCAGAGCCAGAGCGCCGCGCAGGCTCCGCCGCCGCCACCCGCCGCCGCGCCCATGGGGCAGCCGGGCTGGCCGGTCGCGGGGATTCCCAAGCCGCCGGCGATTCCGATGCCGCAAGCGCCTGCGCCTGCTCCGGCACCGCATTTTGCGCCGCCGGCATTTGTATTTCCGCCGGCACCCGCGCCGCCGCCGGCCGCGGCTCCAGCGCCGGCGCAAAGCGGCGTGCAGAAGTATCTGCCGCTGATCCTAGTGCTGAATGTCTTCCTGTTGCTGGCGATTGTGCTGATTCTGATTTTCTTCCTGCGGCACAAGTGACGGCAGGCAGGGAATCAGTCCGGGTTGGCGAAGAGGAAGATGAGTTCCATCTCAGGGTTGAGAATCTCTCCCGGCAAATAGACGGCAAAGTTGCGCGCACGCACAATGGCTTCCCATACGGCTCCGGTTCGCTCCAGGCTGAAGTACTGGTAGCGCAGCTTGACCGGGATGGCTCTTGGCGGGACGGGCACGTGGGTCAGCTTGAGCCCCGGCAATGCCTGGCGGATGAGCTGCTCGATGTGCGTGGCGGAGCATGCCTTTGCCAGGGCGGGAACGCGCGAGATGAGTTCGGCCTCGTTCATGGCTGAGGAAATGGCCAGATAGGCTCGAGAATTCTCGAAATAGCGGTCCTTGTCGATGGCCGTGGCGTAGATGGAATCGCGAAGCGGCTTGAGTGGCAGAGCGACAAAATTGCTGGGCACAACCGTCTCCAGCAGTTCCGCAATGATGGTGTCCAGCGCCAGGAAGCACTCGCCGAGGCGTTCGTGCTCGTACCGTGGCAGGTCGCGTGATTCGATGCGGGGAGAAAACGTGGTGAGGGCCCCGGCGAGCGAGAGCATGTGAAGGAACAGCATCTCCGGATGGACATGAGCTGCGTCGAGCAGATGGCGCGAGACCGGCAGGTGGCTGTTGATGGTGTAGAGGAGCCAGAAATTCGCGATGTCGGAGGCGCTGAAGTCGGCGAGCGACTGATTGCGCTGACGCCGTGAGCCCGCCAGCTGGCTGCTACGGGAGACCAGAGTTTCAATCTCCCCGCGAAGGATGCTGGTAATCAGCTCATTGTCCTTGATATTCAGCAGCGGGGGCACGTATTTGGGGTCGAGGCGGTAGCCGCCGGTCTCGGTTCGCTCGACCCGGGCGAGAGGCAGCAGGACCGAACCCTCAAGGTTTTCGCCCTCGGCCAGAATCTGCAGGTTCTTGCGAGCCAGGGAGATGGGCTTTTCGACTCCCGAGCTGTTTTCGTCGCGCAGCATCTGCAGTTCCGAGTAGAAGCGCGTGCTGGCGCCGCCGCGCTGCAGCGCGATGTTGGCGCCTCCGGGCCTGTCCTGGGGGACGGCCAGGAAGAAGGCGCAGGTGGCGGTGCCCTGGGGGAAACATTCGTCAAGGGTGCGCGAGGCAGGCGGCGTGTCCGAGTCGGGCATGTCGAGCATGAGCCCGTCGGGGAAGATGCCGGTGGCCTGGGCGACGCTGAGCCGGCCTTCGCTGAGTCCTGCCGCGTCAATCTGCAGGGAGGCGAAGCCCCAGTTGCGGAACGCCAGCGCGCCTGAAAGAAAGCGGAGCGTGTCTTCGAAGAAACGGTCCTGCGCCTGCAGGTGCTGCGGGGATAAGAAGACGCCTTTTGACCAGACTACCGGCTGCAACTGTCGCATTCGCACATTTCCTGTAAGGGGAAAAGTATACACGGGTCCTTGTCCGGACCGGCCCTGATACTTTTGGGTGATAAACGAAGACTATATGAACAGTATTTGGCTTGACACGCAAGAGTGCGCGGTCAATAATCAAGACGCTTCAGGAGCGGGCTCAAAGGGTATCCCCTTCGCTGAGAAAACTTTGTGCCCGTTCCACACAACGCAAACAATCAAGACAATGCAGTCCAAGGCATGCAAGTGAAGCAATGTTGTCCGGGACGTGCTTCCGCCGTGTTCCCGGCCTTACCGGGGCATGGCCAGTATTTTCCGCGCATGAGTTTCGAGGATCGACAATGGCAAAAGAAAGTACGCAGCACAAGCTTGACCGCGTCCGTTCGCCACGCGTGCATATCACCTACGACGTCGAGATCGGCGGCGCCATCGAACTGAAGGAACTGCCCTTCGTAATGGGCGTACTGGGAGACCTGACGGGCCAGCCCGAGCAGCCGCTCGCGGCACTGAAGGATCGCAAGTTTGTCGAGATCAACCCCGACAATTTTGACAGCGTGCTGAAGGGGATGCAGCCCCATCTGGCATTCTCCGTTCCAAACAAGCTGAGCGACGATCCCAATGCGGGGCAGGTCAGCGTGAACCTCAAGTTTGAAAGCCTCGATGACTTTCAGCCGGAGAACGTGGCGAAACAGGTTGGGCCGCTGAAAGAGCTGCTGGACTTGCGGACGCGGCTGTCGGATCTCCGCGGGAGCCTGCAGGGCAACGACAAGCTGGACGAAGCGTTGTTTGAGGCCGTTTCGAATACGGAGACTCGCGAGAAGCTTCGGGCTGAACTTGGCAAGACCGGAGGTGGGGAATGAGCGCACAGAAGTTGGCTTCAGCAGCTTCCGGCGAGGCCGTGGAGCAGACACAGGAGCAGGGTCTGCTCGATCAGATCATTTCGCAGGGGCGCTTTGACCGCGACTCCTCGACGCTCGAGCGCGGCCGCGACATGGTGAAGGAGTTCGTGTCCCAGGTGCTTGAGGGACACATGACGCTGACCCGGGACGCAGAGGCGAGCATCCAGGCCCGCATCGCGCAGATTGACCGCCTGATCTCCCTTCAGCTGAATGAAGTTTTGCATTACCCGGCCTTCCAGAAGCTGGAGGGAACGTGGCGCGGCATCAAGTATCTGATCGATCAGTCAGAAACCAACGAGATGCTGAAGATCAAGGTGCTGAACGCCTCAAAGCGGGAGCTGCTGAAGGACCTGCAGAGAGCTCCGGAATTCGACCAGAGCGCCCTGTTCAAGAAGGTGTACGAAGAGGAGTTCGGCGTATTTGGCGGAGCCCCGTTTGCCGCGCTGGTGGGCGACTACGAATTTGGCCGCGGCCCCGAGGACATCGAGTTGCTGGAGCGCATTTCGCAGGTTGCGTCCTCGGCTCACGCGCCGTTTATTTCCGCCGCCAGCCCGGATCTGCTGAACCTGAGCAGCTATACGCAGCTTGGGGCGCCGCGCGATATCGGCAAGATCTTCGACTCGACCGAGTATGCCAAGTGGAAGAGCTTCCGGCAGTCGGATGATTCGCGCTACGTGGCGCTGACGCTTCCGCATATTCTGATGCGGCTCCCCTACGGCAAGGACACCAAGCAGATCGAAGCTTTCGATTACGAGGAATCGGTTGACGGCAGCGATCACTCGAAGTACCTGTGGGGCAATGCGGCCTACGGACTGGCAGCGCGCCTCACCAACTCGTTCGCGAAGCATGGCTGGTGCGCCTCGATCCGGGGCGTGGAGGGCGGCGGCCTTGTTGAAGGTCTGCCTGCGCACACCTTCCGCACGGACGAAGGGGACGTGGCGCTGAAGTGCCCGACCGAGGTTGCAGTCACCGATCGGCGCGAAAAGGAACTGGCCGATCAGGGACTGGTGCCGCTGGTGCACTGCAAGGGAACCGACTATGCGGCCTTCTTCAGCGTGCAGACGGCAAACAAGCCCAAGCTGTATGACAAGGAAGCGGCGAATGCGAATGCGCGGCTTTCCGCACAGCTTCCCTACATTCTGGCGATGTCGCGTTTTGCGCATTATCTGAAGGCGATGATGCGGGACAAGATCGGAAGCTTCATGACGCGCCAGGACTGCGAGAAGTTTCTCAATCAGTGGATCAGCAACTACGTCTGCTCTGACGACAACGCCTCGCAGGCAGCCAAAGCAAAACTACCTCTGCGGGAAGCGGCCATTCAGGTTTCCGAAGTCCCCGGCAAGCCTGGCGCCTATCGCGCAGTCGCATTCCTGAAGCCGCATTTCCAGCTCGACGAACTCTCTGTTTCACTTCGTCTGGTGGCCGACTTGCCTGCGTCGGCGCGGAAATAGCGGAAAGACAATCTGGCCGGCGCAAGCAAACACGGCAACGCGACAAGCAGCGCTTGCCCATTGAAAGGAGCCATTCATGGCAGTTGATTATTTCCTGAAGCTCGATGGGATTCAGGGCGAATCCGTTGATGCGCACTTCAAGAACGAGATCCAGATTTTGAGCTGGAGCTGGGGCGCGTCGCAGGTTTCTTCGGTGTCGGGCACCGGCGGATCGGGTGCAGGCAAGGCCGATTTGTCCGATTTCACCATCATGACCAATTTTGACAAGGCGACGCCGAAGTTCTTCAAGTCCGTTTGCCAGGGCGCCCACATCAAGAGCGGCGTCATGTCCGCAGTCAAGTCTGGCGCCGAAGGCAAGCCCTATTTGAAGGTGGACTTCAAGGAGCTTTTTGTGAGCAGCCTTCAGATCTCGGCTTCCAGCGAGATTCCCACGGTCAGCGTGTCGTTCACGTATAACGAGATCAAGATTGACTACTCCATGCAGAACGAGCAGGGCAATCTCACGAGCACCGGGCCCATTACCTACAACCTGAAGGAAAACAAGACCACGTAAGGCAGCCCTGGTATGGACGCGCTCTCTCTTTACCGAGCCGGACAATTGAAGCCGGCCATAGACGCGCTTGGTGACGAGCTGAAAAAGCAGCCGCTCGACGCCAAGCGCCGTACGTTTCTATTCGAACTTCTGTGCTTTGCGGGGGAGTACGACCGCGCCGAAAAGCACCTGGACATTCTCTCCGATGCCAGCTCAGAAGCGGCAGCCGGAGCCATGCTCTATCGTGCCGCGCTGCACGCCGAGAGGGAGCGGCAGGATATGTTCGCCCGCGATGCCCTTCCGCTGGGGACGGGCCGCCCTGCGTCTCCCGGAGAGTTGAACGGTACCGGGTTCAGCGAGCTTGGGGACGCAGATCCGCGCATTGGAGCGAACCTGGAAACATTTATCGCGGGCAGCTACACGTGGGTGCCCTTTGCGTACATCGAGTCCATTGAGACGGAGCCGCCGAAGCGGCTGCGCGACCTGCTTTGGATGCCTGCGATTCTTCGTACGACTTCCGATTTCCGCCTGCAGGACCTCGGCGAGGTTCTGATTCCGGTGATTGCGCCGCTTTCCTGGAAGAACGCCGACGACGAAGTGCGCCTGGGCCGGTCTACGGTCTGGGAAGAGGACACGAAGCACGGACAAATTCCTTTCGGCCAGAAACTGCTACTGCTCGGGGAAGAGGAAGAGTCCTTTCTGCAAATGCGGAAACTCACCTTCCATCACGCCTGAGGAGAGGGCTGAAAGTGGCACTTCGCGATGATCTGCTGAATCCGATTCCGGGGGACAATCCTTCAGGGGTCAGCCTGCGCTACGAGCGCGTTTACGACCAGATAAAAGAAGCGCGCACGGAGGAGGACGAATCGATTCCCTCCGGCGAGTGGCAGCGCGCCGCCAAGCGCGCCGATTACGTGCAGGTAATCAAGCTGGCCGGGGAGGCCTTGGCCACCAGGAGCAAGGATCTGCAACTGGCCGCGTGGCTGGCTGAAGCGCATGTGAAGCGCGAGGGTCTTGGCCTGATTCACCCTTGCCTGCAACTCTTCCGGGATCTACAGGAGCAGTTCTGGGAGACGCTCTATCCCGAGATCGAAGACGGGGACGCGGGGATGCGCGCCGTTCCGATCGAATGGGCTGCCAACCGCATTGCGACGATTTTGCGTGAGGCTCCCATCACGCGCGACGGGCTGAACTTTTATCAGTACCGCGAATCGCGCTCCGTCGGCTATGAGGCAGATGCGGAATCGAGCGATGCCAAACGCGAGGCGAGGGAACTTGCCATTGCCGATGGCAAGGTGACGGGTGAGGACTTCGACAAGGGTGTGGCCTCCACTTCCAAGGCATGGTATGCGCAGCTCGACCAGTCGATTCGTTCCGCCGCGGAGACTCTGGAGGAGTTGCAGATCTACTCCGAGGAGAAATACGGCGACGACGGGCCGGGATTCGGCAAGCTTCGCAGCGCGCTGGAAGAAGTGGGCCAGGTTATCGGCAGCCTGCTGAACGAGAAGCGCAAGCTTGAGCCGGACGAGCCCGCGGAGTCCGGCGAAGAAGAGCCAGAGGCGGAGCCGGAGCCAGAAGAGGCTGCTGAGGCGGAAGAAGCTGTTGAAGCGGCGCCTGTCCGGAAGGCAAAGCCCGGCAAAGCGCTGTCCGCGGAGCCGGCCGACAGGGAGGACGCGATGGCGCGCGTTCAGGCCTGTGCGAGATTTCTGCAGAAAGACAATACATCTAGCCCCATTGCCTATTTGCTGCAAAGCTCGCTGCGTTTTGGAGAGTTGAGAGAGCAGGGAAGTTCGCCGTCCTGGGATTTTCTGGTGCCGCCTGCGACGGATGTGCGGCAGAACCTGAAGCGCCTGGCGGCGGAATGGAATTGGGATGAGCTGCTGAGCGCGGCCATCGCGGCGGTGGGCGAACCCTGCGGGCGCGGCTGGCTCGATGTGCACCGGTATATATGGAAGGCAGCCAGCGAGCTGGGCCACTACGCAATCGCGGCGGGCGTAACCGCCACGCTGCAGGCGCTGCTGAAGGACCTGCCCGAGGTTGCTTCCTGGACGCTGAGCGACGACACGCCGACCGCCAACCCGGAGACGCAGCGGTGGCTTGAGGAGATGGTGATTCCGAAGCCGCCGGAGGCTGCGATGACGGAAGCGCAGCCGGAGCCGGTCATGTACTCGTCTGATCCCGAGCCGGAGAGCGAAGCGGCTGAAGACGGTCCGCCGGACGCGCTGGATATCGCGCGCGACATGGTGGCGCGAGGCCAGTTGTCACAGGCCATCCAACTGCTGATGCGCGATGCGGCGCAACAGCCCAGCGGCAGGGCTCGCTTCCAGCGGCGCCTGCAGATCGCGCAGTTGTGCATGGGCGCGGGACAGGACAAGGTGGCCTACCCGGTTCTGGATGAACTGGTGAAGGAAATCGACCAGCGCCGCCTGGAGGAATGGGAGGCGGGCGATATGCTCGCGCCACCTCTCGCGCTGCTGTTGCGCTGTTTTGATGCGACAGGAAACGACAGCGCACGCGCCGCGGTTTTCGCCCGGCTGTGCCGTATCGATCCCAGTGCGGCGATGAATGTTTCCCGGTGAGATGAAAGGAGCGTACAGGGTTGGCGCGTTCGACCACAGAAACGCTTGTAACGCAATCGGTTCTTGACCGCCTGACTGAGGTGGAAGAATGGCCGGCCACGCGATTCCAATCAGTGCGCTTTTTTCGCGAATCGCTGAAGCGCGACCTGGAGTGGCTGCTGAATACCCGGCAGCCGCCTCTGCCGCAGCTTGCCAACTGGCCGGTCGCAAAGGCGACGGTGATCAATTACGGATTGCCTGACATCACTTCTCTCGGGCTGATGTCCGCCTCGGACCAGCGGTCACTGCGCGTGGCCATCGAGGCCTGCCTTCGGACGTTCGAGCCGCGATTGACGGACGTTCACGTGACCCTGGAGAGTACTGACACCACAGACCGCCGGCTCCGCTTTCACATCGAGGGCAACATGAGGCTGGATCCCGCGCCGGAAGAGATCGCCTTCGATACGGTGCTCGATCTTGCCAGCGGCGAGTACAGAGTGAAGTGACCCATGCGCGAAGAACTGCTCGAATATTACGAACGGGAACTGGCATACCTTCGCCAGCTCGGCGGCAAGTTCGCCGAGAAGTATCCGCGCGTGGCAAGCCGCCTGCTGCTGGAGCCTGATCGCTGCGACGATCCTCACGTTGAGCGCCTGCTGGAAGGCTTTGCCTTCATGGCGGCGCGCATCCATCTGCGCGTGGACGATGATTTTCCCGAGGTGACATCGGCCCTGCTGGGCATTGTTGCGCCGCATTATCTGCGTCCGATTCCCTCCATGACCGTTGTTGAGTGCCAGGTTGACCCGGAACAGGGAAAGCAGACCGCGGGGCAGACGATGCCGGCCGGAACGTCTCTGGCCACCAAGCGCCTGGTCGACGGAAAGCCATGCCGTTTCCGGACGGCCTATCCGGTGGAGCTATGGCCGCTCACCATCAGCGAGTGTGAGTGGAGACAGCCGGAACGGCTGGCGGAGCCGGTGCGTGTTCCCGGCGCGGTGGGCGTTCTGCGGGTGCGCCTGCAATGCGCGCGGGATGTGTCGTTTGCCGAACTCAAGACGAGCAGGCTGGCCTTCCACCTCACCGGGGAATCGAATATCGTTCATACGCTCTATGAACTGCTCTGCCGGAATTGCATCTCGGTGATGGTTCGCAATCCGCAACAACGCGGCGGCAAGGTGGTTGACATATCTCCCGCGCGGCTGCGCGCAATGGGCTTTGAAGAAGACGAAGCGCTGCTTCCGTATCCCAAGCGCTCATTTGATGGCTACCGCCTGCTGCAGGAGTACTTCACATTCTCAGAGAAGTTTCTCTTTTTCGAGTTGAGCGGGCTTGAAGCGCTCGCGGAAGCGGGATGTGGCGCGCAGGCGGAGATTCTGTTCTGCATCTCGCGATTTGACCGCCCGGAGCGGAGCCAGGACCTCGAAACGGGGGTCTCGGCGCGCACGCTGCGCCTGGGATGCACGCCGGTCGTCAACCTGTATTCCCAGGTGGCTGAGCCGATTCTGGTTTCTCACTCGAAGCACGAGTATCCGGTGATTCCGAATGCGCGTCATCAGGAGACAACGGAGATTCACTCGATCGACGAGGTGATGGCGTCCAATACGGCCCGCCGGGAAAGCATTCCGCTGGAGCCTCTCTACTCATATCGATTCCAGGCGCGAAAGGAAAGCGGACGCACATACTGGCACGGGGTTCGCCGGAGAAACGAGATCGGCGAGCGTGAGCCCTCCACGATGCACCTGTCCCTGGTGGATATCGATGGGGTGCTGACGGCGCCCAATGCCGAAGTGCTGACGGTGCGCTGCTCCTGTTCAGATTTCGATCTTCCGTCGCGTCTTCCGTTTGGATTGGAAGGCGGCGACTTTATGGCGGAGGATTTTCCGGCGATCCGGCAGATCACCGCACTGCGCCGGCCGACGCCCAGCTATGATCCGCCCAGGGCGAAGGGACAGCTTTGGCGCCTCGTGTCGCAACTCTCGCTCAACTATCTTTCGCTGACCGACGAGGGGGTTGCGTCGCTGCGGGAGATTCTGCGCCTGCACAACTTCACCGACTCCTCCTATCTCGAGAACCAGATTGGCGGAATCGTGCGGCTCAGTTCGAGGCCGCACTTTGCGATTATGCAATCTGTCTACGGAAACCTGCCGGCGAGGGGCACGCGGGTTGAGGTTGAGTTCGACGAGCGGCAGTTTGTCGGCGGCGGCGTTTATCTTTTTGCCAATGTGCTCGACCGTTTTCTTGGCTGCTACACGTCCATCAACAGCTTCTGCCAATTGGCGGCACACAGCAGCCAGAGAAAGGAGCCGCTGGGAGAATGGCCACCGAAAGCGGGATACAAACCGCTGATCTGAGATTTCAGCCAATACGCGAGATGCTGGAGAAGGAGCCGTACAGCGTTCGCTTCTTTCAGGCAGTGCGTCTGCTCGAGCGGCTGTATCCGGAGCGCAACCCGGTGGGGTTGTTCGTTTCGCCCTCCAGTGAGGTTGTGCAGTTTTCATCCGTGCCGACATTGTCGTTTCCGGCGAGCGAGGTCCAGGATCTACAGCGGGGCGAGGATGGCCAGCCAAAATTGTTGGTCAACTTCATGGGACTGAGTGCCGCGGTGGGAGTGCTGCCGCACGCCTACACGGAATTTCTGATGGAGCGCGCGCGCGCCAAAGACCGCGGTCCCGGCGAGTTCTTTGACATCTTCAATCACCGCATGGTCTCGCTGTTTTACCGGGGCTGGCAGAAATATCGCTTCTATATCGCGTATGAGCGGACGGGCGCTGGCGATGACGTGATCAGCGCAACGCTGCTGGATCTGATCGGGCTGGGAACAGAATCGCTGGCCCGCCGCATGAGCATAGAGGACGAGGCCTGCCTTTACTACACGGGCCTTCTGTCGCAGCGCCGCCCGACGGCGCAAGGGCTGAAGCAACTGCTTGAGGACTACTTCGAGGTGCCGGTTCACCTGGAGCAGTTCACGGGCACATGGAGACGCCTGCCGCCGGACAACCGCACGTACCTGCGCGACTCAGGCGCTTTTTGCGAGCGGCTTGGCATGGGGACCATTGTCGGAGACGAGGCATGGGACCAGCATGGCACCGTGACCATCAGCATGGGGCCGATGAGTTTTGATCGCTATCAGGAGTTTCTGCCGGGAGCGCGCGCCAGCTTGGAGTTGCGCGACTGGCTCCGGCTGTATACGAATCGTGAATTCGATTTTGTCATCCGGCTGATCCTGGAGCGCGATGAAGTGCCACGCATGAAGCTGGGCGAGGAGGGGATTGATGCTCCGCGCCTGGGACTGGTTAGCTGGATACGGAACCAGCCCCTTAATCGAGATCCGGATGAAGCAACCTACCGGTTGTCATGAGCGCAACCACAGAACCCCCTGGAGGCCAGAAAGATGAGTCTTAACCTGAAGTCCCTGATCGGCAAGCTGGACGACGCCACCCGCAGCGCACTTGAAGCAGCGGCGGGCCTGTGCGTTTCCCGCACTCACTACGACATTGAAATTGAGCACTATCTGCTGAAGGCCATCGACAGCTCGGATAATGATGTCGCGCTTATTCTCCGGCAATATGGCGTGGATCGGTCGCGCCTGACCACCGAATTGCAGCGCAGTCTGGATCGCTTGAAGAATGGCAACGCGCGCAGCCCCGCCTTCAGCCCACTCTTGGTAAAGATGCTGACGGAAGCGTGGACCATCGCCACCATCGAATACGACGCGGCGCAGGTTCGTACCGGCTTCACGCTGCTGGCGTTGCTTTCCAGCGACGAGCTGTCGCGCCTTGTTCGCGACGTGAGCAAGGAACTGCAGCTGATTCCGCCCGAGGCGCTGCGCAAGGACTTCTTTGCGGTCACGGATAAATCACGGGAGTCGTCGGTTTCTGCGGGGACAGGCACGCAGCAGGAACCAGGCAAGCCGGCCGGTCCCGCCGGGTCGGGCAAGACACCGCATCTGGACCAGTACACCGTGAACATGACGGCAAACGCCAAGGCGGGCAAGATTGATCCCGTGCTTGGCCGCGACCACGAGATCCGCCAGGTGGTGGACATTCTCATGCGACGCCGGCAGAACAATCCCATCCTTACGGGCGAGGCGGGCGTAGGAAAGACGGCCGTGGTGGAAGGATTTGCCCTGCGCTTGAGCAGCGGAGATGTGCCGCCGCCTTTGCGCAACGTTCAGTTGCACAGCCTGGATCTTGCGCTGTTGCAGGCCGGCGCGGGCGTCAAAGGGGAATTCGAGAACAGGCTGAAGGGATTGATTGAAGAGGTGAAGTCCTCGCCGCATCCAATCATTCTGTTCATTGACGAAGCGCACACGATGATTGGGGCAGGCGGCCAGGCGGGCCAGAACGACGCGGCCAATCTGCTGAAGCCGGCGCTGGCGCGCGGTGAATTGCGCACGATTGCCGCCACGACCTGGTCTGAATACAAGAAGTACTTTGAGAAGGACGCGGCCCTGGCTCGGCGTTTTCAGGTTGTTAAGGTTGAGGAGCCGAGCGAGACCCAGTGCGACGCAATGCTGCGCGGCATCGTTCCTTCGCTGGAGAAGCACCATCAGCTGCGCATCCTGCATGAGGCGGTGACGGCGACGGTAAGGCTTTCGCATCGCTACCTTGCGGGGCGCCAGCTGCCGGACAAGGCGGTGAGCGTGCTTGACACCGCGTGCGCGCGGCTGTCGCTCGGCCAGAACACGATTCCTCCGCCGATCGAAGACGCCACGCGCCATATCGACGACCTGAAGGTGCAGAAGCAGATTCTGGAACGCGAGACCACGGTGGGCGAGAACCATGCGGAGCGCCTGGCGGCGATTGAAGAACAGCTTGCCGCGGAAGAGGCGAAACTGGCGAAGCTGAAGACGCAGTGGGAACAGGAAGTCGAACTGGTGAAGCAGATTCGCGCCATGCGCGAAGCGCTGGAGAGCGGCGCGGAGACAGTGAAGGCAGAAGGCGACGGAGCATCGGCGGAGAAGCCATCGCTTGAAGCTCTGCACGCGCTTGAGGAGAGGCTCGATGCGGTTCAGGGCGAGAATCCGCTGATACATGTGTGCGTGGATGAGCGCATTGTGGGCGAAGTGATTTCCGCGTGGACCGGAATTCCTCTGGGCAAGATGGTGAAGGACGAGATCGCCACTGTGCTTGATCTGGACGGCCATCTGCGCAAGCGCGTTATCGGGCAGGACCATGCGCTCGCCGCCATCGCGCAGCGCATTATCACATCGCGAGCGCGGCTGGACGATCCCGGCAAGCCCGTCGGCGTCTTCATGCTGGTGGGGCCAAGCGGTGTGGGCAAGACCGAGACCGCTCTGGCGCTGGCTGATCTGCTGTATGGCGGCGAACGCAACCTGATCACGATCAACATGTCGGAGTTTCAGGAGGCGCATACCGTCTCGACGCTGAAGGGGTCGCCTCCGGGATATGTGGGCTACGGCGAGGGCGGAGTGCTGACCGAAGCGGTGCGCCGCCGGCCGTATTCCGTTGTTCTGCTGGATGAGGTGGAGAAGGCGCACAATGACGTGCGTGAACTCTTCTACCAGATCTTCGACAAGGGAAATCTGGAAGACGGGGAAGGCCGCTCGATCGACTTCAAGAACACCATCATCATTCTCACCAGCAACGCGGCAACCGAAACGCTGATGAAGCTGACGGCAGACCCGGAGACCATGCCGGACAGCGATGGGCTTGCGCTCGCGATCAAGCCGGAGCTGAACAAGATCTTCAAGCCCGCGTTTCTGGGGCGCATGATGGTGGTTCCTTACTTCCCGGTGCGCGACGAGGCGCTGAAGCAGATCATTCTGCTGAAGCTCGGCAAGATCCAGCGCCGCCTGCGCGAGACGCACAAGATCACAATGATCTGCGACGATGCGGTGATCGAAGAGGTAGGCAAGCGCTGCACGGAAGTGGAAAGCGGCGCGCGCAACGTGGACAACATCCTCTCGAACACCATGCTGCCGGAGATTTCGCGCCAGGTGCTTTCCCGCATGGCCGATGAATCGCCGGCGGAGCAGGTACAGGTTGGCGTGGGGGCCGACGGCCGCTTCACATATACCTGGTAGTCCTACGAGCACGGGCCCGTTCTGCGCTCGGCGCAGAGCGGGCGCGGCCGCTAACTTCCTGAGGAATTTCTCGCGGGAAGAAAGTTTCGAAGCGACAATATGAGCTCATTTTCATTGTCATTTTCACAAGCGAATCGCCTTCTCAGCTTTACGAGTCCTTTGGGCGCGGATAAGCTTTTGCCGGAGCGTCTGACGGGAACGGAGGGCGTCTCAGAGCTGTATTGCTATCAGCTCGATCTGCTTGCCAAGCCTGATGTCTCGATTGCTCCGAAGGATATTGTTGGCCAGAAGGTCTGCGTCAGCATCCTGGCCGACGACACAGGCAGCCAGCGCTACATCAACGGGATCGTTGCAAGCTTTGAAATGCGCGGCGGCGACCACGAGTTCAACAACTATCGCGCCACCATTGTTCCGAATGTATGGCTGCTTACGCTCAACAGGAATACGCGGGTTTTCCAGAACAAGACTGTGATCGACGTGATCAAGGATGTCCTGGCGATTTACAGCATCAGCCCAACCGTGGATACTTCCGCGACCTATCAGAGCCTGGAGTACTGTACGCAATATCGCGAGACAGATTTTGAATTTATCTCGCGGTTGATGGAGCAGCACGGAATCCTCTACTACTTTGAGCACACCGCGGACGACCACAAGCTGACGCTGCAGGATGACTCGAGCAAATTGAGCGATTGCGAGATTCAGGACACATTCCGCTATGCGCCGCCGCAGCAGGGCAAGTTCGAGGGATTCTACGATTTTGTCATCCGGGAGCTGAACTCGAAGTCCAGCATGGTTACGGGCGAGCACAGCATCTGGGATTACAGCTTCATCCGCTACAAGACAGTACCGGACGGAGGGGATGCGAAGACCACCACGAAGGGTCCGCTGGGCGAGAACAGAAACGAGCAGTATGACTATGCGGACAGCGCTGCCGCATATCTGAAGAAGGAGAACTCTGACTCAGACATCAACAAGCAGGCGATGTTCTTCCTGGATGTGCGCCGGGACAGCAGCGATGCGGGAACACAGGTTGTCGAAGGCGTGTCAAATGCAATCTGCATGCAGAGCGGCTATACCTTCACGCCCGAGGAATACCCGCAGGATGACCTGAACAAGAAGCATCTGCTGATCCACCTTGAGCACACTGTGCAGCAGGTGCCTTCCTACCGCACAGGCAAGCAGGATCCTGCGCAGCCGTACAGCAACAGGTTTGTCGCAACACCTTCGTCCATCCGTTACAGGCCGCCCATGCGCACTCCAAGGCCGGTGGTTCACGGGATGCATACCGGCAAGGTGGTCACGACGCAGGGCGAAGAGTCGTTCATGGACAAGTATGGGCGGGTTTGCGTGCAGTTCTGGTGGGACCGGCAGCGGAAGCCGAACACGCCGGATAACACGCTGCTCCGGGTGGCGCAATCGTGGGCGGGCAAAGGGTGGGGAACGTATTTCTGGCCTCGTCTTGGCGATGAGGTGCTGGTCGACTTCATGGAAGGCGATCCCGACCAGCCTATCGTGGTCGGGTCCATTTATAACGGCGTCAACATGCCGAAGTACGATCCGGCGGGCCAGTACACGCTCTCGGGTATTCTGACGCGCAGCTCGAAGGAGGGCGGCGCAGCCAATGCCAACGAACTCCGCTTTGAAGATCTGAAGGACAAGGAGCAGATCTTTATGAATGCGGAGCGCGACTATGACCTGCACGTGGAGCACGACTGGCACACGCTGGTGGGCAACGAGCAGCACACCAAGATCACCAAGAATCAGTTCGAAGAGGTGGATGGCGACTCCCACCTGCTGGTGAAGGGGAAGCAGTTGCAGGAGGTGGACGGCGAGGCCGACCTGCAGGTGAAGGGCAATCAGATTGTGAAGGTTGGCGGGGACCGGAGTCATGACCTGACCGGAAACCTGAAGGAGAGCATCGGCCAGAATTCCAACATCAAAGTGGGCATGAACCTGAACGAAAAGGTGGGGATGAATTACTCACTCGATGTCGGCTTGAACCAGTTCAACAAGTCGGGGATGCTGTATGTCGTCGATTCGGGGGAGGAGGTTCACATCAAGGGCGGCATGAATGTGGTGATTGAAGGCGGCATGAATGTCAGCCTCTCCGGGGCGGGCGGCTTTATCTCCATCGGTCCCGAGGGTGTCGTTATCCAGGGGACGATGGTGATGATCAACAGCGGAGGCGCCGCGATTCCCGGCACGCCGGGCAATCCGGAGAGTCCGCAGTCGCCGGCGAGCCCGACCGCGCCGACTGCGCCCACCTTCCCCGGAGACGATCCGCCGTCAAAGGCAGCAACCAGCCCATCCGGTTCCGGCGCCTCATCGCCTGCCCCTGCGCCTGCGCCTGCGCCGCCGGCGCCGCCCGTTCCAAAACCGCCCGCCAGCGCCGCGAGTCCGGCTGCGGCCTCTGGCGCGGTTGGCGAGGCGCAGCAGGCTGCGCAACAAGCTGCCAATGAAGCTTCGAAGGCGGCCCAGGAGGCAGCCAACCAGGCGCAGAATGCGGTTCAGCAAGCCCAGAAGGAGGCGCAGCAGGCGGTCAACCAGGTCGTGCAGCAGGGACGCCAGGCATTTCAACAGGCCAACCAGGCTGTGCAGCAGGCGCAACAAGCGGTGAGCCAGGCCGCAGCGCAGGGACAGGCCGCGGCGCAGCAGGCGCTGAACCAGGCCGAGCAGCAGGCGCAACAAACCGCGCAGGCCGCGGCGCAGGCTGTCCAGCAGGCTCAAAAGCAGGCGCAGCAGGTGGAGCAACAAGCGCAGCAGGCTGCCAACCAGGCGCAGCAACAGGCACAACAGGCTGCGAAGGCCGCGCAGCAGGCGGCCAACCAGGCGCAGCAGCAGGGCCAGCAGGCCGCGCAACAGGCTCAACAAGCCGCGCAGCAGGCCGCGCAACAGGCGCAGCAGGCAGCCAACCAGGCGCAGCAACAGGCGCAGCAGGCGCAACAGCAGGTAACCCAGGCGGCCAGTCAGGCGCAACTGCAGGCGCAGCAGGCATCGCAGGCTGCGCAGCAATCAGCCAATCAGGCTGCAAATCAGGCCATGCGAGGGTTCTAGCAAACCATGGGAATGCCAGCTTGCACCATCACGAGTCAGACTGCACATGGCGGAGTCGTCACGTTGGGCTTTCCGCAGGTGCTTATCGGCATGCTGCCGGCCTCGCGCATTGGGGACCTGCACGTCTGCCCCATGGTCACAGGCATCGTTCCGCACGTGGGGGGGCCGTTTATTCTGGGCTCGCCCACGGTTCTGGTCGGTATGATGCCGCAGTCCAGGGTCACGGATCAGCTGACGTGTGTCGGCCCGCCCGATATCGCGGTGATGGGTTGCGAAACGGTTCTTGTGGGCATGGCCGGCGCGGGTGGCGCGGCTGGAGCGATGGGGGGCATAGCGGCGATGGGTGCATCCGTGCCCATGCAACCTCCCGCGACCTCAACCTCGCCGCAGCCCACTGCGGAGATGCAGCAGGACGGCAGCATCAAGACGTCCGCGCCACCGGGCGGACATTTGCCGCCGATCCGGCTTTCTTCGCCCGGGTTTCCTGATCTGCCGGCGAAGGAGACTCCAAACTTTGAGACGGCGCAGCCGGTCACGGTGCCGCCGGGCGCAACGCTCTATCGAGTGATCGACGATCCTGCCAAAGCGGTGGGCGGTTACTGGACTCCGGATCTGCCGAGCAATGAAACCGCGTGGCGTCAGAATTGCGCGGTCGGGGGATGGAACGGCGGCGGATTGGTTGCGATGGCACAGGCGCCTGCCGAGGGCCTGAAAGCGTGGATGGGCAAGGTTTCGAACCAGGGAGGTCTGCTGGGCGGCGGCACGCAGCTTTTTGTGGAGGCGGGCAAGCTGATCCCAAGCGCAATCACGCAATCGCCGTGGAGCGGTGCGGTGCAACAAGCGCAGCAGGCTGCGCAACAGGCACTGCAGGGCGCACAGCAGGCGGCCAATCAAGCTCAACAGGCCGCGAACCAGGCCGCGCAGCAGGCACAGCAGGCCGTGCAGCAGGCAGAGCAACAGGGCCAGCAAGCTGCCCAGGCTGCTGCACAGCAGGCTCAGGCAGCCGCAAACCAGGCGCAACAGGTCGCGCAACAGGCTCAGCAGCAGGCTCAAGCAGCGGCAAACCAGGCACAACAGGCCGCGAACCAGGCCGCGCAGCAGGCGCAACAGGCCGCGACCCAGGGACAGGCTGCGGCACAACAAGCCGCGCAACAGGCTCAGCAGCAAGCGCAGCAAATGCAGCAGCAGGCGCAGCAGGCACAGCAACAGGCACAACAGGCTGCGCAGCAGGCGCAACAGGCCGGACAGCAGGCGCAGCAGGCTGCACAGCAAGGCCTGCCGAAGGGCACTCTATGACGCAAGAGGCTCTCCCCGCAGTTCCGCAGCCGCTCGCAGAGCGCTTTTCCAAGGCATTTGCCGCGTTTGTTGAGGCGGTGCGCGCAGCTGTAGCTGAGGCGGCGCAGGACCCCCTGTTCGGCAACACGCCGGCCCTGCTGAGCTGGCAAACACAGGCCCTGCCTCTGCTCGAAAAGCAGAATTCGTCTATCGAAAACGCCATGGCGTTGTTTCTGGTCGGTGAAGTCCGCTCCATTCTTGGCCTTGCCTCGGAGCATCGCCACCTGGCAAAGGAACTGGATGGGTTTGATCTGAACTTTGCGGGCGCGGACCGCGGCAAGACTCTCGACCAACTGGAGACGGCTGTTGTCGTGGCTGCGTACCAACTCTGCGCGGCTGCTGGAGTTCCCTGAGAGGCCCCGGGACATCGCCAGGATTCCGGCGTCCTGGCACCGCCTGCGCCGCACGCCGGACTTGTGAAAGGAATTGCGTTCGCCCGCATCGCGTATGAGCACTACTCCGGGACAACCCGCAGGCTACGCCAACGCCGCTCGGATCGGCCGGTGGATTATTCCCGCCATTCCCTTCGGATGGACGTGGATTCCGGACTTCGGCATCCAGAAGCAGGCGGAGGGAGTAGTGCCGAGCAATGTTTTTCTGCGGGAAGATGAGCTTCTGGCGGGGAACCAGCTTGAGCTTTATATCAAGGCGCAAATTACCGTGATGCAAAGGACTTTTCTGGAGCCAGTTATCGCCGGACCCGCTCCCCTGGCGTTTCCTGATGCAACCGAGGCTGCCATGCTGATGCTGAAACACCGGCCGATGCATCAGGTGACTGTGTTCCAGGTGCAGCACTATGTGCGAAGCGGCAAATGGATCGGTATTGCCACGCTGACCACACTGGAATCCGAACTGCTGAAGGTTCGCGCCGACTTTGACCAGTTTATGAAATTGCTGAGAATTGGGCCGGAAGCAGGCTGAAAGAGCCGGGCAGATCGTCAGGCGATTCTGAGCGGGCGTGACACGGCTTTAGGGCCGTGTCCCCGCCACCCGGGTCGTGCGAACAGGCCCTGTTCAGATGGTTGCGCGGATCGCCTTCACGTGTTGCGCCACGGAATCCGCGCCAAGATTGAGTGTTCCCGGACGGTGCGGCTCGGTGTTCGTGGTTGGATGCCCGACGAACGTGGATCACTCCAAGCTGTCAATACACGGTAATAAACGACGCTTCATTTATGGTTCCAGAACTCACACTCCTGTCGATGAAGTTCGCTGCCTTGCTGCCGGTTGCGGTATACCAGGATCCAACTGCCGACCCGAGGTAATTCGCGTCAAGAGCGATCTCCGCATACCCCGCGCCGGCATAGCAGCTATTCGCTGAGCAGACAGAAAACCCGATGCCTACTTCCGTGGGATGCGTAGTTGTCAGGTTTGCGCTCGAATACACGCCACCGTTCCCGCTGGTTACAGAGACGGGTCCCGAATGCTGATCTACCCCGATTGGATTGCCGGTAATATCAACAATTTGAAGCAGAGCCTCCCCTGCTGTGTTCTGCATCGTGATCGTATCCGTTGCCGCCGCGACCCCAAAAACGCTGAACGTAGCACAGCGCCATCCTGCGGCATTCGTCGGGCCATCAAGAACTGCGAAACCGTAGCCCTGGGTATCCGTGAGAGTGACTGTTCCGCTTGTTGCGGTCGTGCAAGCCTGAATCAGCAAGCCGTCCCCGGCAGCCTGCGGGGTGATCGCGCAACTGAGACTGGTCACGCTTCCCGTGTTGCTACAGCTATTTTGCGTTCCCCATGTCGGTACGGTTTTTGGGGTGGCAGGAAGCAGCGGGTAAGGCGGCGCCGATCCTGAAACCTCCATAATGTCTTGAAAGTATGTGGTCGTCCCGTTACTGATCCCGTTTTCGTTATTTCCTATTCGCATTCCGCGCACGTTTGCCGGCTGAGCAGGAACAGACGGTATGCTCCCCAGATGCGCCCAGTCACTGGGGCGATAGATATCAGCCTTCGCCGTGCCCGCCGTCCCATCATAGTAAAGAGTTACAGCAAAGCGCATACCCTGCCCACATGGGATTGGGAAAAAGAATGAGTGTGTCGTGACCCAACCGGGAGCCGTCTCGATATTCCACGCACACGCAAAATTGGGATTTGGTCCCACCTCTCCGGTCCCAAGTTGCAGCACCGCGTAGTTCTGGGTGTTCTCGATCATGAACTCATCGAACAGCATTTGTCCGCCGTCCGTCTCGATCGGCGGACCAGGCGTGATGTAAGAAAATGCCGAACTCTTTGTATTGGAAGATGAAAAACTGCATTCATCCGTAGTAAATGAGTTTGCGTCATTGGAAGCGAATGAGTCTGTGCTCGTGCTGCTGGGGAAGGTGGTTCCGTCCACAGTAACGCTCCCGCCCAGGCTGCCCTGTGATGCGCCGACAGTCAGGTACGACGATGTGGTTGTCCATGAGCAGTATCCAGACGGGATGGTGCCTGTGCCAAGAGCCGTGCTGGTGAGCTTGCTGCCGATTGTCATGCCTATGAGCGGCATGAATAGATCAATCGTCCCGAAAGTGTTGCTGATGGCGCCGGAGAAGTTGATTCCATCCCAGCTTGCGACGTTGCCAGTTGAAGTTCCGATTGTGAGTCCATTCAGCGCCGAAATGTCTCCGGGAGTAGACCCGGTCGTCACGCCATTCAATTGGGCCAAAGCGACCGGCGGCACCGTGATTGTATACGTCGCGTCTGTCTCTGGGCTGTTGTTCCATCCGGCCTCGGTGGCGATGGACTTCAGCACCGTTCCTGTGGTTGTGATGACAACGGGGGCTGTATACGTGACTCCGGTTGAACATGTTCCGGGAAGAGTTGCTGCCGGAGAGGTTCCGTCTGTGGTGTAGCAGATTGTGGCGCCCGACGGCCCTGCGATTGTCACAGTGACGCTGGTCGTGTAGCTCCCCGTACCGTTGTTGTAGGCAGGAGGAGCTAGAGTTTGAATATTCGCAGCCCCGCTCGCCGCCGCAAGAACAAGCCTCAAATTTTCTGCCGATACCGCGCGCAGGGTGCAGCTTGCTGGTGACGCAGAGCAGTATCCATCCCGCAAGAGCTGCCCAAACGCCGGAATCGACGCCAGCAGTACGAGAAGTAATACTGAGTGGTGCTTCGTCATTGGATGCACCCGTAATCAGGTGAGGGCGTAAGAATCAGGACGGTGCTGCTGAGTGCTTGTCCGAACACCTGGACGCAGACACCCGAAGCGGAGGGCTTTGCAGCCGTGATAGCGCCTGCTGAGGTTGTGGAAACGTAGTATATTGCCCCAGCAGTCAGGCCGCTCGTGGTGATATATCCGCTCAGTTGGCATTGTGTGGCCGAGACGGCGTAGCAGAGGGCTGGATTCGTCGGTGTGGAGTTCATCTCTGCCGCAACCAGTCCGCTTGGTCCGGTAGCGTAAATGCTTCCGGCAGTCAGCCCGCTGGTAACAATGACGTTGGTTGCAGCGCTTCCTGTCGCGATGGTGATGGGGATTCCGGAATCTGCCACCTGCCCTGCTGTTCCCGTGAATACGGCAATATCGTTGGTTGTGCTTGCGATCGGACCCGTTGTGAGCGCCGCTCCTGAGCCAGTAATTGTTTTTCCGCCGACCAGGGAGGCGTTGAGATTCGGCACCTGCGTGGCGCTTGCAACGGTAAAGGGCGGCGTTCCGGTTGCTACCGTGCTGCTGAAGCTGCCCGCAAATACGGGTCCAGCCACGCTCAAGGAACCACCCAAAGCGCCATTGCCGCCTATATTGAAACCGCCAGCCTGCGGCGCGCTTGTCTGGTTCTGGATGTAGGAAGCCGCCAGGCTTGGAATATCGCTGGCCGACAAGGTCGTACCCGCCGTGACGCGTCCCTTGCTGTCCGTCGTGACCTTGCTGTACGTTCCGGCTGTGCCAACCAACACGAGAGTCGGATCAGGATATGTGCCAGCCAGATCGCCCCCGGCAGTACCGCCGGTAGAGGAGCCAGAGGACGCAGAAATCGTGAGCCCGCTGCTTGTCGGGGTGAGGGTGATGTTAGAGCCCGCCACCAGCGCAGGGCTAGAAAAGTAATTCGCCCCATCTGTCCAAACTTGTACAAACTGGAAGGGAGCCAGCGTAATGCTACTCCCGGTGGCGCCATTGATTGGCGCGCCACTCAGGATCGTCAGATTCGACGCATTCAGGTTCTGAACACCGATATACCATGGCGAACTCAATGCCGGCGAAGGCAAGGTCAGAGTCAGTGATGCTCCATTCATGGTGATCAGCTTCGCATTGTCTCCCGCGGCGGCGGTGTAGTTGACCGTCTGCGCATTCACTCCCGCGCCATAGGCGCCCGGGAGCCCCTGAGGGCCTTGCAGACCCTGTGGGCCAACCGGCCCAGTCGCTCCCGTCAATCCAATAGGTCCCTGCGGACCCTGGGGGCCAGCCGGGCCAGTTGCTCCAGTCAATCCGGTAGGCCCCTGAGGCCCCTGAGGGCCCTGTGGGCCAACCGGCCCAGTCATCGCAATCTCCAACTCAGGCTGGTGGCTGGTTGCAGTGCTCTCCTTGCTGTCGAATGCGAAGGCGCCTGCGCTGCCCTGGAGTACCAGGCCAATGCCGTTGTTTGGCACAACTCCGCTTACCCAGTCCTGGACCAGCGACGTGATATCGATGACCACGAACTGATTCAGGCTTGAAGCGCTCACAGAAATGGGATGAAGGTCAGTCGCCGAGGCTCCCAAGGAAGGCTGATTGTTATAGTTCAGGGTTTCTTCGGTCCAGCTGCTATTGATTTGGTCCACATCAAAGCTGCCAGCAGTCGAAACTGAGTCCACATAGAGGCGGAGCGTGGCTTTGCTTATCGCCGTTCCTGTTGGTAATGTCGAGAGATCGAACTGGACATAGCTCGTGGTTCCCTGCCCTACGAGCAGATTTGTATGAGAGCCGAAGTTCATCGCCGGTTTCGAACTGAGGGCATAGGTGTCTGCAACGGGCGGCGCTGACTGGGCCAAACCAACGGCGGTAAGGAACAGAATCTCGGACACCGAAACGACAAGAGTCTTAAGAGACAGGCGTTGGAACATGGCACCTCTCCATCGGGATCAGTCTGGCCGCAATGCGTCGTGGTGAACCCAGGCTTCGGCACTGAAGACAGGTGAACCCATTGCCAGAATCACTGCAGAGTTCTACTTCACGTCAGTCAAAAAGCAGTCGGCGCGATGCGCGCCAATTCTTCACAAAAGCTGCCAAGAAAGATCTGCCGGTTCATGTCCGGCAGAGGTGCTGTGCGGACACAGACATTCTTCTCCCCCTGTCGGCGCTCGCGGTTTCTTCTGCCGGACAACAGGCTCGCTGCTACGCACAACAATCGGCCGGCCATTCTACGAAATAGTGCCTAATGACGACACAGATACGGATACTCATCCTTTACCTCCTAGTAGCTATCCGAGAGACCAGCAGTCGGATTCGGGGGAAGACTGAGAACTTGCCCGATACGTTAAGGCACACAAAAGAGATGAAAGCTGATTCAAGACGCTAGCATCCTACCGATTGCATGTCAACAGTTACTACTTATATATATAAACTTCACCTGGGTTATTTTTTGCGACAGAAGGAAGGAGGAGATGCGATATCCGATACTGAGTCCGTCGATTGGAAACCCGGTCGATGAGTTATCTGCAAGGTTTGGTAGAAGCTCAGTGAAAGGTCCTGTGAAAACTGAACGAGCAGGAATGTTAGCAGCTGCACTCATCGCCCACGACAGCAGCGGGAAACTTCGCGGCAATGCTGAAGGCAGTGCGGCTGATCATGGCAGTGGATGAAAAGCCGGAGCGCGGACGGTGACGTGTGGGGGACGATCGACGTCGCGGCGTCAGTCTGGTCAGAATCCAGGCTGGTCTCCTTGCGGAGCGGAGCGGGTGACGAGCCGCTACTTCTTCAACACTGCCGGCCAGTTGACGACCACCGTAATGGGTGAGGAGCTGGCCTGGCTTTCGGGCACGAGCATCAGGAAGCGCTGGCCGTCCGGGCTAACCGCGTCGATATTTCTCCACACCCCGGGATTTGCTCGTCGCTGCTGGAAGAGCAGCTTCGGCGGACTCGCATGGAATTCGCCCGAGCCGGTCGCGACATCGACCGACATCATTTCGCCAGTCGGGCTCACGTAGAACAGTTCTTTTCCATCGCCTCGCCACATCGGTTCCCCGCCACCCGCGGTTGAGATTTGCCACTTACCGAGATGCTGCGGGAATGTTTGGACGTAAATTTCGGGTCTACCCGTCTCGGTCGAGAAATAGGCAATGTATCGCCCATTCGGCGAGAACGTGGCCTGGCCTTCGGCGAAGCTGCTATCGAGGTAGGGGAAGGCCTTCTGGTCGCCGGCGAGCGGCACGACCCAGTCGTCCTCCGTTGGAGTGTGGCTCATATATAGTGCGAAACGGCCGTCAGGCGATAGGCTGTCAAGGTTAACGTCTTGCTTACTTGACTGGAAAACCGGTTGGGCGGCTCCAAGCCCGTCGGCGGGCTTCTGATAAATGCCATTCTTGCCGTTGCGGATTGAGGAGTAGAAGATCCGGGTTCCATCAAGTGACCAGACGGGGCTTGCATTCTTTGCCGCAGTAAATGTGAGACGGGAGCCCGTGCCGCGCTTCAGATCGTAGACCCAGATGTCACTTGTGTTGCCGCCGGGAATTGCCGACACCACCACCAGCTTGGTCCCGTCGGGCGAAATGACGGGGTCGCCATATAAGCCCGGCTGCCCGACGGTGCCAAGTTTCTGACCCTTGCGATCAAACCAGGCCATCTCAGCCTGCCCTGTGCCCGCCTGTACGCGGTAGGCAAGAATGCCGCTCTGAGAGACTGAAAAAGGTGCCCAGGAATATCCAGCAAGACTGACGTTCTCTGCTACACGCGCAGCCTGGCCCGTAAACTTCAGGCTTCCGGCATCGAAGGCGCGAGCCATCAGATTGCCGTCCTCTTCATAGAACAGATAGCCGGGCTTTGCGAAGAGCGCGTTTGAGGACCCCTCGAGCAAGGTGGCGGTTTTGTCGGAATCGAGGGAGCCAACCTTGACGGTAGTTCTGGCTGCCTGCGGGAGGGCAATTTGTCCCATTGATACGGCTACAAAAAGGAAATGGCGGCCATCGGGGAGGAACTGAGGCAATCGATAGCCCGCAGGCGGGTCAGGCGTGGCGACTCGTGCCGGCGTCCCGCCTGCGTCGGGCACGCGATAAAGACTGCCTTGGCTCGAAAAAAGAATGACACCATCCTGGTTCCAGGCGGCACCCGCGCCTTGGGGCGCGTTGCAAAGGGTTTCCGGCATCCCACCGGAGAGTGCGACCTCCTCCAGTTTGCCGCCTGCGAGAAAACCGATCTGCCGGCTGTCCGGCGACCAGAACGGCAGGTTGGCTCCTTCCGTACCAGGAATCGGTTCGGCCGTGACGCTGTCGAGCCGGCGCAACCAGAGAACCTGGGGTTTGCCGGGACCAGCGCTGGTTACAAATGCCAGCTGGCGGCCGTCTGGCGAAATGCTCATCCCGGCGGAATCAAGTTCTCCGTTTTCGGGCGGCGAGACCGTAAAGCGAATCGCAGGTTCCGGGTTCTGCGGCCAAAGCACCCAATGGGCAGCAAATGCTCCGATCCCGACGGCGACGATTGCGGTGATGGCCACCGCCCACGGAAGGGCTCGACGCAGGAAGGGCTTCCTGCCGTCGGTCTCCAGTTTGCCCGCGGCCACTTGGCAGGACAAAGCCGCTGACGTGTCACCCGCGAGGGTTTCTTCAATCGTAATCCGAGCATCGCCGATCGCCTGCAAACGTTGCCGCACGTCCTTCTGCAGGCAGCGCCGCACGAGCTTCTGTATGGAAGGTGGCGTCGTCTCCGGCAGCGCCGTCCAGTCCGGGACTTTCATGATCACTGCGGCGAGCACATCGGAGACCGTTTCGCCATCAAAGGCCTTTTGCCCAGTCAGCATTTCGAATAACACGCAGCCGAATGCCCAGATATCGGCCCGCCGGTCGACCGGTTTTGCCTTGGCCTGCTCCGGCGCCATGTAAGCCGCTGTGCCGATGATGAATCCGGCCTGGGTCATAGCGGCGCTTAGCGTAGGCGAATTGGAGGGGTCGGCCGATGCTTCCTCCGGCCCCATCGCCTTGGCAAGACCAAAGTCGAGCACCTTCACACAGTCCTCGGGTGTGATCTTGATGTTGGCCGGCTTGAGGTCGCGGTGGATAATGCCATGCTCGTGCGCGTATTCGAGTGCTTCTGCGATCTGCTGGGCGATGGGCAGGGCCTCATCGAGCGGAATTGCGGCTTTGTGAACGCGGGCCGCGGAGACAGTTCGCTGGTCCGTCTTCGATCCGTTCTTGACAACAGGCGATTGCGCAGGCGAGGCCGATGCGGCCTTCACAGGCGCGGACGGCGCCGGTCTGCCGATGCGTTCCTCAAGCGTAGGACCTTCCACCAGCTCCATCACCAGCGCCCGCGTCGCACCGGATTCCTCCAGGCCATAAATCGCGGCGATTTTCGGATGATTCAGCGAAGCGAGCAGTTGCGCTTCGCGCTCGAACCGCGCCATGCGCTGCGGGTCGGTGGCGAAAGCCCGCGGCAGTATCTTGAGCGCCACGTCTCGGTTGAGCCTCGAGTCGCGGGCGCGATACACCTCGCCCATCCCGCCCTCGCCGATCCTGGCGATCACTTGATACGGGCCGATCTGTTGCGCCGATGCAGGTGAGGCGGAAGCAGCGCCGGGTTGCGTGTTCGCGGACATGATGCTCCTCCTCGCGGAGCGGGTGACGAGCGGTGCGGATCTGTCCAGCGGAAGGTTGCCGGCAAAGCCTTCATGCGAGCAGAGGATCACGGCTGTCCGGACGCATCGCGCAAACTCTTCGAGCCGGTCCAGCAAAAGGGGAAAGAGTTAGGAAAGAAATACAGTACGGATAAGTCGGGGAAAACAGGCAGCACCAGTGTCATTTATTTCGGGGGCGGATTCAACTAATTTTTATGTCAGGCACATGGGAGACCTGGCGACCAGGCTATCTGGCCGCGTGATTCTTTACTCAATTGATCGGTACCCCGAGTCCCGATTCCGGCACCCGGGATATCCGACCTTCTCCAGGGAGGGGACGTCATAACCCTCCTGCCTGGGGATAACCGACTAGAAGTATGCAGTCCAGGTCGCTGTGATTTTGAACGCATTGGGAACTCGCGGAGTGATCGCGGGCCCATACATATAGCCCAGCCCGAGGCCCACGTAATTGCCCGGTGAGGCACGCATCGAGTAGCTGCCGGTGAGCGTCGTTCCACCGCGCCATACGGTCTTCCCCTCGCCGGCGAGATTGTCAGTGAAGTAGCTGCTGTAATTCGTACGCGACGCAACTACGGAGAGGAGATCGTCCGGGCGGCTTCGCAGAGGTGCTTCTTTGTAAAACCTTGCTTCGTAGTAACTCGCGTACGGATTCAGCGAATCCGGAGCAGTCATAAACGATCCGCCGGCATACAGTCCACGGCCTGGATGTTCCTGGTTGGACCGTCGCAGCTGATAGTCCATCAGAACGTATCCGCAGTAGTTGCCAGACTCGCTCCGACCGGAGGCCAAATTTCTGTACGCCGTCGTGTTGTACATGTACCCCGCACGAAACCACGCTTCATGGGCATCTTTGCTCGCATCGCGCAGGTAGCCCCCTTCATTGATAACGAGAAGTTTGTCGCCGTGCGGAATCAATCGGAAGCCGGTGTGATTACGCGCAACCTCGGTTGGTCCTCCTTGAGGATCGATGCTCCGTTGCGCGGCAGACTTGACGTAGGTATTCTTCGCACCTCTGACCCGCAAGGTGAAGGCGGGCGTCGTCAGTGGAAAGTACGACATGCCCGCCTCGTATGGCAACACGGCATACACGCCCTGGCCTCCGGTCGCCGTTGATCCTCCAACAAACAGGCCGATGAAATCGAGATTCATCGATATGTATCCCGCCTTCATCTCGACGCGGCCCCTGCCAAATGCCTTGTAAAGATAAAGGTCCCACAGCTGAAAGGATTTTGGACCCGCTGGATTCCAACTCACCCAGTTCCACACGCCGCCCAGGTAAAGTTGCGCGTGCTGCAAATGCAGTTGACGAAGATCTGCCGTGAGGATGGGTTGAACCATTGCGCCTTCAAACGGCCGCTGGCCCACATAGACCTGCTCATCTGCTGGTACCGGCGCGTCCAGCATGTTCTGTGCATATTGAGCCTGGGTTATGACTCGCAGTGCCAGCCCCTTCCTGAAAAGAGCCTGCCGGAACTTCGAATGAACGTCGATAACGCTGTCAGAGAACGACGGCATTGTCGCTTCTCCGCCGATGTAATTCAGGTCCTCGATGGAATATGCTGCTTGCGTCGGAGCTTCGGGAAGGGTCCGATCGCTTCCGGTCGCCTGTGCACTACCGCTTATGCCCGCGAAGAGCACAAGCGAAGCAGCAAGCAGTATTTGGCATGTCCGATGGTTGTTGTGGCTCATTCTCGTCTTTCGTTCTTGCTGTATTTGCACAGTTCCAGTGTTCAGAAGATTCGCTCACGATGAATTCACAAGTCGTTAAGGTCGTATCCGGGTCTTTTATAAAGCAGGTCAGGCTTGGCTTGAATATCAGGCTTGTACACCTTCTCATCCCATTCCTGAGAACTGATCTCTTCAAACGCGACCGGCACCGACACTTCCCCGTAATGCAGAATCTTCATGATGTCATTTGCGATTGCGTCGGCGAGCCGCTCTTTCTGCTGCTCTGATTCGCCAGGCCAAAACTTCACGATTACGTTAGGGTCGGTGTCTCCTTGTTTCTATGATTTGGTCTTCTGCCGGACCACCCTGACTGTTGCCGAGCGGGCGCGAGCACCGATCATCGGGGCGAGATAGGGGCTGCCTTTGTATTTCGCTCGATAGGCCTCGTCGATGCGATCCTGGATGGGTCCGTCCACAGGCTCGAAGGCGACCTCCTTTGTCATGCCCGCCGCGGTGATGCGTCCCGCCTTCTGCAGCAGCGCGGCCTGATACCAGCGGGAACTCTGACCGTTATATGCGCGCACATAAAGAGAACCATCGACCACAACAGACCAGATCCACGTCGGCGTGCCGCAGGTCTTCCCATCGTCGCGAAAGGGCGCAATGTGCAGATCATCGGTCTCGGCAATCTTACGGATTTCATCCTTCGGCCACTCGGCCATGGGGGAACCTCCTTTCAAAGTGCAGCGGAGCAACTCGCAGTTCCCGGTTGTCCTTCACGGTGCAGCAGGGCCTTGATGGCGCGGCGCTCGTCCATCGCGTGATACCTTCCGCCACCTGATCGAGTAGGAGGACCAGATCGAAGACCTTGCCGGGCTTGATCTCGCGATCCCACACGTGCCGGATCCACTCCGGTAGTTACCGGCGCACCGGCGCGGGACCGCCGTGAAGACGCACCAGCCTGAAGAGCAAATTTCCTGCGTCGAGTTCGACTCCGTGCGGCATGCCGACCCAGCCGATCGACCCACCCGGCCGCGTGGACCGGACTGCCTGCATCATGGATTCCTGTGTGCCGACGCACGCGAGCACGGCGTCCGCGCCAATGCCTTCGTCAGTTCCTTGATCAGCAGCGGCACACGCAGTGCCATGGAGCCGGTTGCGCTCCATGTCTGCTTTCGGGACAATGCGGGTTGTGTCGTGGTATTTGCCATGAAAATCTTCGCCAGGGTCTGGCTCTCTTCCAGAAATAGCGGAGGCGAGCGGTCGGGCGCTTTCCCGATCCTGCCGATCTATTGCCTAATCCTGTTTGAGAATGCGATTTCGGAAATGTCACGGATGTTTCGGTAGTACGCTTTGTAGCAAGGATAAGGACCAAGCAGTGCCGAAACAGTTCACAAAATCCGCAGGAACGAAACCCACACTCGCAGAGATGCGCGTCGATCTGGCTGCAATCATCGCTGCGCACGCGCCGTCGCCTGGAGAGAACGCAACCGCCGTACCGGACCTGACGCTCTTCCGCCAAACTGCAGCGACGGCATGCTATCTAGCCTCCGTCGAACCCAGCATCTCGCTTTTTGTTCAGGGGAAGAAACGAATAAACATCGGAAGGGTTGAGTATCTCTGTGACGAGACATCTTTCCTTGTAGCGTCGATTGATGTTCCGGTGCAGAGCCAGATCGTCGAAGCGTCAGAAGCCGTGCCCCAGCTCGCCATGCGTCTAAAGCTCGATATGCAGACGGTGCGCGAGGTGGTCAGCCGTGAGGATTTGCCCGAGGTGAAGCGGCCCACTGAGCGGCGCGGGCTTGCCGTGGGACGCGCAACTGCGGGACTGCTCAGCGCTGGCCTGCGCCTGATCGAGATGCTCGACGCTCCGGAGGACATCCCATTCCTCAAGCACCTGATCGAGTGCGAGATCATCTACCGGATTCTCCAAACGCCCCAGGGCGAGCGGCTTCGCGCCATCGCGACCGCTGGAAACCTAAGCCAGAGAGCGGCAAAAGCCATCGCCTGGCTGAGTGCAAACTATGCCAGGCCGCTGCGCATGGAGGAACTCGCCGAACTCGCGCGGATGGGCGTGTCGACGTTGCATCATCAGTTCAGGGCGCTGACGGGGATGAGCCCATTGCAATTCCAGAAGCAGCTCCGGCTGCGTGTGGCGCGCGAGCGAATGCTGGGGGACGGCCTTGATGCGACCAGCGCGGCATACGAGGTCGGATACGAAAGCGTGAGCCAGTTCAACCGGGAGTACAGCCGATTCTTTGGCCAGCCTCCAATGCGTGATATCAGGGCCCTGCGAGATAGCAAAGTCGTAAGGTTCGATGTCGCGTGATCTCGGCAGCGACAACCTGCCGTGGTCTTCGTGAATTGACGTTGATACAGGTGGCTCGCGGCCGGTTGGCCTGAATCCGCTTCACATCAACTGCCCAATTGATCCAGCGATCTTGAGGGCCCCGTCCTCAATTTACTTGAGGTGCAGCTGGGGAAAATTGGAACCGAAGCCATGTTTCTCGGCCCACTCTTTGCGGTGAGAGTTGACCGACTCCGCCGCGCGTTTGGAACGCTCCGGAACGAATCGCTGGCTGGGGGGGCTGTAACTTGTTGAAAAGATGGTGGCCAGGGACGGGATTGCTCTTTATCAAAACGCTGATTCTAAACAAGTTATTTATAAATTAGGGGCGCAACAAACGCAGGAAACGGGCAATACGCGGTTTTGGAGTACGTATTGAGTACACGGCTATTT
>JAGWRX010000197.1 GCA_028876395.1 Acidobacteriota bacterium | reverse complement strand
TCTTCTCGATGATCTGCTTGCGGGCCCAGAGGGGAAGGTTCTCCCACGCACGCTCGCCCTCGGCATCGGACTCCCAGATGAGGGCGCCGCCGGGCTGGATACCGTCGAGCGGATTGGTGTGGGTGAAGGCCTTGGGATCGCAGCAGAGAACGACGGTGACGTGGCGCAGATCGCAGTTGACGCGGATGCGCTCTTTGGCCGCAACCATGAAGTAGCTGGTCGGCGCGCCCTTCTTCTCTGAGCCATATTTTGGATTGGCGCTGACGTGGATGACTTCCTTGGGATTGCCCAGCTCATCCAGCAGGCCGTCGCGCTCATAGATAAGGTCGTTCAGGTCGCCCAGAATCGCGCCCAGGTTCTTGCCGGTGGTGATGGCGCCCCAGCCGCCGATGGAGTGGAAACGCACGGCCACTGCGCCCTCGGGCAGCAGTGACGGCATTTCGTCGCCGATGACCGCGTAGGGGTGATCGATGCCCAGCACGAAGAAGTTCGCGCCGTCGGCAGCGGTCTTGCCATCCTTGCGGGCGCGGCCCGCGGTGGCAAACTCGTATGCGCCGATGATGTGCTCGGGGCGGAAGTCGCGCGAGCCCAGCCCGTAGCTGCCGCCAAAGATGTTGGGCAGTTCGCTCGGCGAGATTGCAGGCAGGCCCTGGCCAGCAGGATGGCCTTCATATTGGACGGCCTTGGAGAGCGCTGTGCGGATGTCGCGGCCCAGCGGATTGTCGCCGGAGAGCGCCTCGTCCGTGCGCTCAAGAATAATGACGTTCTTCTTGCCCTTGAGCGCGGCCACAATCGCAGCCTCAGGGAAGGGACGAATCACGTTCACATGAATGGAGCCGACCTTCACGCCGCGCGTCTGGCGCAGGTAATCCACCGCGGCCTCGATGTTTTCAGCCGCCGAGCCAAGCGAAACGAAGACAGTATCCGTGTCGTCGGTCTTGTATTGGCTGATCAGCCCGTAGCGGCGGCCGGTCAGCTCGGCAAACTTCTCGTAGGCTTCTTCGAGGAACTGGAGAATCGGCTCAGCAAAATTATTGCGGCGGGCAATCACGCCCTGCATGTAGTGTTCCTGATTCTGCACCGGCCCCAGCAGAATGGGGTTGGTGAGATCGATCATCTTGGGCACGCGGCGGCGCGTCGGCCCGAACAGCACACGCTGCGCTTCAGTCGGGCAATCGATGATGTCCTCGGGCGCGCCCAGATACTCGCGAATCAGCTCCGACTCGTGCTTATAGAACGTGCGCTCCAGGTGGCTCGTGAGGAACCCGTCCATGATGTTCATGCCGGGAGTCAGGCTCAGCTCGGTCACGCGACGCAGAATGAGCGCCTGGTCGGCGGCCTGCTGCGCGTCCTTGCCGAAGACCATGATCCAGCCGGTATCGAGCGCGCCATAAATATCGTCATGCCCGCAGTGCACGTTGAGGGCGTGCTTGGTCAGGGCGCGCGCGCCCACTTCCAGCACCATCGTGGAGCCCTTGCCCGGCGCGTGATAATCCTGCTCCACGCCGTAGACCACGCCCTGCCCTGAGGTGAAGTTGACCACGCGCTTGCCGCACACCGAGTGCGCAATGGCGCCGCCCTGGGCCGCATGCTCGCCTTCCGTCTCAATGGCAATCGTGTTGTGGCCAAAGACGTTCAGGTGGCCTTCCGCATAGGCCTGCTGGAAGAGCTCGCCGCCTTCTGTCGAGGGTGTGATCGGATAAAAAACGCCGGCATCGGCGATGCGCGTCTCCGTGTGGTACGAGACAAGCTGATTTCCGTTTGCTGTGACCCGAATGCCGGGATAACGAGCTGCTACCGTCATAAAATCCCCCAATGCGTTTCCTGCCAGTGTCCTTGAATCCAAGTGCGCGGCAAGGGCCGACCGTTATAGAGCCTTCGCCGCCATGCAAACTCCGCAACGCGCAGAGCGCCGACAATCCTGATGCGTGCGCTGCGCGGAATCTCGCCGGCCTCGCAAAATCGCCTCCGCAAGTGTACGGGTGCGCTAAATTCCTGTTCTTGCGCGCCCTGTTACTGGCGCTTCCGGGTCGTGCGCGCGGGTTCATCTGTCCGCTCGGCTGGCGCCATTTGCACGCGCCAGTAATCGCCCCTGCAAGTCTAATAGCCGAAGTGGAGAACGGGGAACCTCAGGGGAAGTTTCTCCGCTGAATCAGCCTCACTATTCAGTATGCTCCCACTCATGGGAGACGCTGTACCACTGGATGGGATGCGGGCCGCTTTCACGCCTCAACACCCATCGGTATATACTGGGCCGCGTCAACGGAGCCCTGATTCGCCTGCCCCATGCAAGACACCGATCCGCAATCCCGCGAGCAGTTTGCGCGTTATCCCAGCCTGCACGGGCGCACCGTGCTGGTCACAGGCGGCGCCACCGGCATCGGCGAGTCCATCGTCATCCATTTCGCCCGGCAGGGCGCGCACGTAGCCTTCCTCGACATCCAGGATGACCCCGCACACGCGCTGGTGAAGACGCTGGCCGCCGAGGGCTTTCCCGCCCCGCAGTACATCCATTGCGATCTCACGAATGTGAATGCGCTGCAGGACGCCGTCAAACAGGTGCTGATGGATCGCGGTACCGTGGATGTGCTGGTGAACAACGCGGCCAACGACCAGCGCCACACCATCGAGGAAGTCACGCCGGAATACTGGGACCACTCGATGGCCATCAACCTGCGTCCCCAGTTTTTTACCGTCCAGGCGGTTCTGCCGGCCATGCGCGCCGCCGGCCGCGGATCCATCATTAATATGAGCTCGATTTCGTGGATCATTCCCTCCACCGGCGTGCCGCTCTACATTGCGGCAAAAGCCGCCATCGTGGGGCTCACGCGTACCCTCGCGCATGAGCTTGGCCCGTCCAATATCCGCGTCAACGCCGTGCTGCCCGGCGCCATCGTCACCGAACGCCAGAAGCAGCTCTGGTACACGCCGGAATACAAGGCCGAGATTCTTGCAAGCCAGGCGCTCAAACGCGACATCCTGCCCGACGACGTCGCCCGCCTCGTGCTGTTTCTGGCCGCAGACGACTCCAGCGCCATCACCAACCAGAGCTACGTCGTGGACGGCGGCTGGGTGTAAGGCTCCGCCAAGACCTTCGCCTTTGGTACTCTATAACCCTAGGGAGCCTCTGCCATGGACATCACTTCCCCGTTCTTCGTCGTCCCGGTCATCATCGTCGTCTTCTTCGCGGCCATTCTCTTCTCCACCAGCAGCAAGGAAGACGGCCACTCCTCGCACTGATCCTGCGCCGGGCTCAGCCCGGCCATCTGCGTTCCCGCAGCCGCACCAGCACCACGGCCTGCCGCGGCAGCGTCAGATCGATTGCAGCCTTGCCTGCGTGAACAGGGACGCGATGGTCCGGTACGGTCTCTTCCAGCGCGGCGGCTTTTGTGAGTTGCGCCATTTGCTCTGCATCGGGATGCGCAGGGCTCCCCATCTGCTGCCACACCCGGTAGGCGTTGCTGTGCTCCGCATCCATGCGAAACTCCGCGGCCACGGCCGCCTTGCCGCGCAGTCCGTCCACGGCCAGATGCGCCTGTGCAGCCGGAGCCGCGACATCCGCGTCGTGATAATTCCACAGCAGCACGTCCACCTCGCCGCCGTTACGTGTGGCTGCCGCGTTTACGTCGGGCGCTCCGGTTACGCTGTTGGCCAGCACTTGCGCCAGCGGCAGCGCTCCGCTGCTCTCCGTCGCAACCCACATCGCTCCCGGCTTGCCGCCTCCCAGCATCCCCAGCATCCTGAAGGCATTCATCACCGGCTTGTCGATTCCGTAGGTCGCCAGTGAGCGAAACCCGGCAAAGGCCGGCTGGTCTTCAAACTCGAAGGCCCAGGTCACCGTGCCCTCGACGTTCACGCCATATTGGCGCGCCAGCTCATAGGTGCGCAGCGTGGCCTCGGTCACGCTCACCCCGTAGAGCGGCCCGTTGCGGTATCCGTTCTGCGTGCCCCGGCAGGCGGCGCAGCCTTCCGGGTCGCTCTCGCCCAGAATGACGGGCGTATGTTTCCACTCGGGATAGCTCGCAATCACCCGCATGCCGCGCGCGACCGCCCGCAATTGCGTCGCGACACTCATCTCCACATGGCCATCCACCAGTGAAGGCTTGCCTTTGGGGTGATAGCTGATGAAGTCCAGCGGCGCGCCCGTGCCGCCTGTCGCCGCATTCACGCCGTGGGCGCAATGCTCCAGAAACTGCCGCAGGAACGGCTCGGAGTGATCGCTGATGCCTGTGGCCTCCGGCCCGCCGATTTTCGCCTCGGGCAGTACCGTGCGAATTGCAGCTGCCGTCAGGTCGTAGAGCCGGTCATACTGCTCTGGAGTTCCGTGCCAGTAAGGAATGTCGGGCTCGTTCCATACTTCCCATAGCCATGTCGCCGACTGGCTGCCATAGCGCTCGTGCAGGTGCGCCGCATAGGCCGTCACCAGCTTGGACCACTTGGCCTCGTCCTTCGGCGGATAGCTCCAGCCCGTAAAAACATCGCCCTTGGGAAAGCTGTGGCGATAGGGCTCCGGATGCGTCGAAAGCGCCTCAGGCATGAAGCCGATCTCCACCAGAGGACGCACGTGCGCGGCCAACAGCGCATCAAAAATGCGGTCCGTAATGGTGAAGTCGTACACCGCCGTGCCATCGGGCCGCTCCGTGTAGACGTTGGTCGAGCCCCACTTCAGCGAGCCCTCGCCATTCCCCGTGGTGAACAGGTTGTGCGGCCTGAAGTAAACCGGCACCGGACTCAGCGCGGCCAGTTCGCCCAGCAGCTTTTTGCCGTTCGGCGCATAGATATAGTTCGGCTCGTCGGCGCCAAAGTAGTTCCAGATGGGCGTGTACGGCCCGGTCGGCTGATTGGCATGCACCGCAACCGAGACCTGCGCGCCGGCTGGACCCGGGGCAAGAAGCAGGAGCGGCACAACCCCACCTAAAAGAGCCATGCAGGCTCCGGTAAACGCATTCTTCATGCGTTCCACCTTACCATTGCGGGGTTCACCATTTCCCCCGGCGAACCAATCCGCCCGCACCTCGCCGCCGCACTCATCCGGCCGCAACCCGGAACGTGATACAAAGATGGAGCCTCGCGCAGGGCGATTCGAGGAACCATTCAACAGACTTGGGCGTACTAGACGAGAAGAGGGCGATTGCCATGATACGGAAAGCGATGATTGTGCTGTCCGGTCTCGCGCTGGTGGCGTGGACCGCAGGTTGCAGGGTACAGGTGGACAAGGACGCCAGCGGAAAAGAAAAAAAGGTCCAGGTGGACACGCCCTTCGGCGGCGTCCACGTGAATACCGACCGCACCACAGCCTCCGATCTCGGCCTGCCCGTCTATCCCGGCGCAACGCTGGACAAGGGCAACGACGATCACAAATCCGCCGACGTGCACATGGGCATTGGCGAGTGGCAGTTGCGCGTCCAGGTCGTCTCCTACGCCAGCTCTGACCCGCAGGACAAGGTCGTGGCGTTTTATAAACAGGCGCTGGCCCGCTACGGCCCGGTCATCACCTGCCGGAACAACACCGCCGTCGGCACGCCCACTGCGACCCCTGAGGGTCTCACCTGCTCCGACGACCGCAAACACACGAACGTGGACATCGGCAACAACGTGCAGTTGAAGGCCGGCTCCAAGCATCACCAGCACATCGTGGGCTTCGAGAACTCAAAAGACGGCCAGACGAAGTTTGCCCTCGTCGCGCTGGATTTGCCCTCCGGAGTCGACAGCAGCGACACCAGCGACTGATCCGCTGCCGGCGACTCCGCAGCGCACAAAGACGCCGAAAGGCTTCGCCTGCCCGGTCGAAGGGGGTAGAATTCCACCCATTGGTAAGCACCCCTTCCGACCGGAGCCAATTCACATGCTGAACAAAATCGCTCGTTGTCTTCCCGCGGCGCTGCTCTCTGTTTCTGTCGCCTTGTATGCCGCAGACAAGCCCAAGCCCGCCCCGACTGCTCCCGCGCAAGTCGATCCATACAGCGAAGTACAGCCCGCCACCGAATCGCTGGACCTGACCATGTACCAGCGTATTCGCGATGAGGGACTCAACCACTCGCATGTCATGGAGTTCGCCAGCGCCCTTATGGATGGCATCGGCCCTCGGCTGACCGGCTCGCCCAACCTGAAGAAGGCCAACGAGTGGACCCGCGACACGCTCACCAAAATTGGCCTTGAAAATGCACACCTGGAAGACTGGGGCGAGTTTGGCATGGGCTGGCAGCAGTTGAATACCTGGGCCCGCATGGTCACGCCAGACACGGCCATGCTCATCCTGCAGGCCACACCGTGGTCGCCTTCCACTCCCGGCCCCGTGACCGGCGACGTTGTCTTCGTCAGCATCAAGACCGACAAGGACTTCGACCAGTACAAGGGCAAGCTCGCCGGCAAAATCGTCCTCTATGGCCCCATGCGCCCGGTTCCACCGGTCGACAAGGCTCTCTTCGACCGCTACTCCGACAAGGAACTCGAAGAGATTGCCGCGTTTCCCGTCGGCGCCGGCGGCGGGGGCATGTCGCCGGAGATGCAGGCCCGCCTGCACGCCTACCTCGAGCGCTTGAAGATGATCGACAAGGTGGCGCAGTTCTTCGCTGATGAGAAGGTCGCCGCGATCATCGAGCCCAGCCGCGACGGTAAAAACGGCGGCGGCTCCGGCGGCACGTTCTTTGACGACAATGGCGCGACCCTCGGCCGCGAGCCCTACAAAGCAGACAAGCGCGTAAAGGTACCGGTCGCCGTGGCTGCCATTGAGAGCTATGGCCGTCTCTACCGGCTCACCCAGGCCCACGCGCCCGTCAGCGTGCAGATCGACATCGAAACCCAATTCACCGGCGACCATGAGCACGGCTACAACACCATCGCCGAAATCCCCGGCACCGACCCCAGGCTCAAGGACCAGGTTGTCATGCTCGGCGGCCACCTCGACAGTTGGATCGCCGGCACCGGCGCCACCGACAACGGCGCTGGAACCGTCGTCGCCATGGAGGCCGTGCGCATCCTCAAAGCGCTCGGCGTCAAGCCGCGGCGCACCATTCGCATCGCGCTCTGGACCGGCGAAGAGCAGGGCATCTTCGGCTCCAAGGGCTACTGCGACCAGCACTTTGGCTCGTTCCCGCTCTCCACCGCGCCCGACCAGATGGAGCTGCCGGAGTTCCTGCGCAAAGCCGCCGGACCGCTCGTCGTCAAGCCGGAACAGAAGCTCATCTCCGCCTACTTCAACGTGGATAACGGCTCGGGCAAGATTCACGGCGTCTACCTGCAGGGCAACGCGGCCATCGCGCCCATCTTCGCCCAATGGATTGCCCCTCTGAAGGACCTCGGCGTCACCACGCTCACCATGCGCAATACCGGCGGCACCGACCACCTGAGCTTTGACGCCGTCGGCATCCCCGGTTTCCAGTTCATCCAGGACATGCTGGACTACGAGAGCCGCACCCATCACTCCAACGAAGATGTGGTCGAACGCCTGCAGCCCGCCGACCTCAAGCAGATCGCCACCGTCGAGGCCATCTTCGTCTACAACGCCGCGCAGCGCGACCAGATGATGCCGCGCAAGCCACTGCCCCAGCCCGACCAGGAAGACAAACGCAACGCGCCCCTCGAAGGCATCTTCCCCGACGCAATCCCACCCGCCCCGCAGGAGAAGAAATAAGCCGTCTTCACTGCTGCTCCAAAAGTCCGCTCCGGCTAAACTGCCGGGGCGGACTTTTTGCGGATGGAGAAATCCCGCCCGCCAACGTTTGACGCAGGCACGGCGATTCGTCTTGCGGGAAGCGTTGTATACGGTTACATTTCTTGCGGGGTGATAAACACGATGCAAGTCAGATCTCTCTCCCGTCCCTCGGCTCCCCTCGCGTTTGCCGCGGCCGTCCTCCTCGCCTTCACCATGCTTCCGCAGCTCCGCGCAGTCGAAGCTCCCAGGCTTGTGCAAAAGGATGGACGCTACACCCTGCTGGTCGAGGGCAAGCCGTACCTCATCCTCGGCGGTCAGATCCACAACTCCAGCGCCTGGCCCGACGAGCTGCCGCAGGTCTGGAAGTCCATGGCCGCCCTGCACGCCAACACCGTTGAAGCGCCCGTCTACTGGGAGCAGTTTGAAGCGCAGCAGGGCCACTTCGACTACGCCAATGTCGATCAAGTCGTCGAAGGCGCACGCGCCCACAACCTCCACGTGGTTCTGCTCTGGTTTGGCACGTGGAAGAACGGCAACATGCACTATGTGCCCGAGTGGGTAAAGACCGACACCAAACGCTTCCCCCGCGTCATCCGCGCCGACGGCGAGCCCATCGATGTGCTCTCGCCCATCTCGCGCAACACGCTCGAGGCAGACAAAGCCGCCTTCGTCGCCCTGATGCGCCACCTCAAGCAAATCGACAGCGAGCAGCACACCGTCCTGCTCATCCAGGTGGAGAACGAGTCCGGCAACGTCGGCAGTGTGCGCGACTTCTCCCCCGAGGCCAATCGCGAGTTTGCCGGCGCGGTTCCCGCCGACCTGCTGGCCGCCGCGCACAAGCAGCCCGGCACGTGGAGCCAGGTCTTCGGCTCTGAAGCCGATGAGATGTTTCAGGCCTACCACCAGGCAAAGTACATCAATGAAATTGCCGCCGCAGGTAAGGCCGAGTTCCCCATTCCCTGCTACATCAATGTCTGGATCGACTACCCCGCCGCCGAATTGCCCCAGCGCCAGATCGACTTGCCCGGCATCGCCTACCCCAGCGGCGGAGCGGTGCAAAAGCTCGTTGGCCTCTGGCGTACACTCGCCCCGTCTATCGACATGATCGGCCCCGACATCTACACCGACGACTCGCCCTTCTACCGCGAGACCATGCGCGCCTACAATCGCCCGGACAATCCCTTGTGGATCCCTGAGACGGGCCGCAGCGACAGCTTCGCCAAGTTCTTCTACTACGCTCTCGGCAGCGGAGCCGTCGGCTTCTCGCCCTTCGGCGTTGACCAGTCCGGCTGGAATATTCTGGGCGATGAGCCGTGGATGGCGCACGCGAGAAACTACGCCCTCATCGGCCCCATGGACCGCGAAATCGCCCAGCTTGCATTCGACGGCAAGCTCAAGACCGCCGTCGAAGAACCCGGCCAGGCCACGCAGGAGATCGACTTTGGCGGCTGGCAGGCCACCGTAGCCTTCGGCTTTCCGCAGCCCGATGGACGCCGCGCACCCGGCACCAAGGACGCCCACGGCGCCGCCATCGTGGCGCAACTCGGTCCCGACGAATTCCTCGTCACCGGCGTGGACGCCAGCGTCACCTTCCACCTGCCCGGCAAGCAGCCGTGGACGCGCAGCGAGATCATCACCGCCCAGCAGGGTACGTATGAAGACGGCACATGGAAACCGCTCAGACTGTGGAACGGCGACGAAACCGACCGCGGCCTCTGCTTTCACCAGGCCCCGGAAGTGGTGCGCGTGCGCATGGGCCGGTTCTAGGACATTTCCGCTTGGGGATATTGCTCGAACAACATTGCGGCAGCGATTTCCCTTGGAAATCGCTGCCGCAATGTTCCGGTCTCAGCAGAAGACCGAGGAACCGACGCCAGCTTAACTGGCTCAGCAAATTCCGGCCGGCTTTCGGAGATGCAACTGCGACAGCACCCGCCGGCCGGCGCCCCGCGAACCCGGAGATTCTGTTACACTAACGCAAGCGCATCAAGCGGGAAAACGCACCAGGCCGCGCCCGATGATACGCTCTAGCAACCCATGTTCGGGGAGTGGCTCAGCCTGGTAGAGCACCTGGTTCGGGACCAGGGGGTCGGAGGTTCGAATCCTCTCTCCCCGACCATTACAATCAATAACTTACATCGATTGTATCCCTATTGAGAATTCCACTGTAGTCTATTTTGTAGCGGCGATAGCCTCCAAGTTCAACAAGTGGATGGTCTGCGGGATATTCCTCCAGGACATCCCTTGGTGAGGTCCCAAAGCCGACACAAGGCTCCTTCTCTGGTAGTCTCTTTCGAGGGCTGTGCGGGGTACAATCTGGTTCAGCCAATACTTCCGCAACGAGGCACGTCTTGCAAAGTACCACGCAATACTGGACTCACTCGTCCATCTCCGCAATCGGACAAAAATCAGACCCCATCCACTTCATAACGGAATCGGCCCGTGATCTCGTGTTCCGTGCCATCGAATCGGGTTGGCAAGGTCCTCCCTTCGATCCCTTTCAACTAGCCAACTTCGCTGGAATCAAAGTTCTCCCAAGCGAGGATGTTGTCGACGCGCGTCTGACCCCCGCTCCGGGCGGCAGGTTCGTCATCGAGTTCAATCCCAATCGTCCACGACACAGGATCAAATATTCGATTTGTCATGAAATTGCGCATACGTTTTTCCCAGATTGTTCTGAACGAATAAGAAATCGGATTTCAGTTCAGGAGATGAGTGGGAACGATTGGCAGTTGGAGATGCTTTGCAACATGGGCGCTGCAGAGCTTCTCATGCCGATTGGGAGCTTTCAATCATCGGAAGAACGTCGGCTCACTATCGATCAGATATTGGCCTTGCGGAAACAGTACGAGGTTTCAGTCGATGCAGTGCTATTGCGCACCATCAACCTAACCACTGAGTCGTGCTTTGTATTTAGTGCTTCTCTTCACCCGACCACTGGGAGAGAAAGGAAGTACTACATTGATTACGCAAGACCATCGCGCGCCTGGGATCAACGTATTCCGAGTGGTTTGCCCCTACCGAAGTCAACGGTTGCCGCAGAATGCACGGCCATTGGATTCACTGCGAAAGGGGTTGAGCAATGGTTGCGTGCGGGTGACCGCTTTAACGTCGAATGTGTTGGCCTTCCACCCTATCCAAACCAAACAGTTCCGAGAGTCGCAGGGATTGGATACTCTACGAATTCAAGTCTTACAGAATCAAAGCACATAACATTTCTGCGCGGCGACGCTACATCTCCCAGAGCAGAGGGGCCAAAAATAATCGCGCAGATCGCAAACGACAAGGCTCTCACATGGGGAGCTGGATTTGCACTCGCCGTGCGTCGGAAATGGCCCAAGGTCCAGGAAAAATATCGAGTTTGGGCGGAAGAAGGGCGAGCGAATTTGAAGCTAGGTAGCATTCATGTTGCAGAGGCTGGTAACGAGACATGGATTGTCAGCCTTATTGCACAACATGGATACGGACCTTCCCCCACGCCAAGAATTCGGTATGGGGCACTTGACCAAGCCATTTCAAAACTGAGCTCGACGGCATCAGCATTCGGTGCCACCGTGCATATGCCGCGACTGGGCTCTGGTCAAGCGTGTGGGTCGTGGTCGATTATCGAGGAAATGCTCAATGAGCATCTTTGCCGCGCTAACATCGAGGTCTTCGTCTATGACCTCCCAGGTGATGCAGCAAAGCAAGAACACCAGACGTTGCTCTTCTAAAGCACGGGGCAACGCAGGAAGGCCCAACTGAACGTGGCGAATCAAATTGTTCTGCTATCTGGGAAAATCGCGACGGGAAAGTCTACGCTCTGCAACGAACTTGCCCGGCGATTCGGTACGGTGACGATCAAGACGAATGCTCTCTTAGCTAAGAGAGCGGGAAAGATCGTCCCAGAGCGTGGTGCTATGCAGCTTTTTGGCGAGAAGCTAGATAGATCTACCAAGGGTACTTGGCTTGTTGAAGACTTAGCGCGTGAATTAGCGCAACTCCCAGAACAATCAGTTGTCATCATTGACTCAGTCCGAATTCTCAACCAGATTGAGGCGATTCGTCGCGCCTATGACCCACGGGTCATGCACATCCACCTTGACGCCAACATAGATGTATTAAGCAGCCGCTATGAAGACCGAAAAAAACTTGGTGCTAAACTGCAGGAGCTCTCGTCATATGCCGAGCTATCCAAGAACAAGACCGAGGCTCACGTTGGAGAACTTGCTGAGGTAGCGGATGTTGTGATCAAGACAGACCGCTCGACGCCCACCGATGTAGTTGTGAGGGCAGCCGCACAACTCGGTCTATTTGGTGGCGAGTCGGAGAGACTCGTTGACGTTCTGGTTGGAGGTCAGTATGGCAGCGAGGGGAAAGGGCATGTCTGTTCGCACATCGCAACCGAATACGGCCTCCTTGTGAGGGTGGGTGGCCCAAACGCTGGTCACACGGTTTTTGAGAGCCCGACGCCATACAAGCATTATCAACTTCCGTCTGGCACGCG
>JAGWRX010000196.1 GCA_028876395.1 Acidobacteriota bacterium | reverse complement strand
CGGCGGAGCGCCTGATGCATACCAACGATCTGATCATCGCCCAGCAGGCGATCGCGATGGCACGCATTGGCCTGCTGCCGACGCAGGAGGCTTCCGGGCGTGCGCTGGCCGCGATCAATGCCGCCCAGGAAGATCTCAGACGCAACGGGCACAGTGCGCTGGAGCTCGATTCCGCCCGCGCTGCGGCGTCAGTTCTGGCACTGGGCCACCGCCCGCACAAAAGCATGTGCATCGCCGCGGTGCAGTCCATTGCCGCCGTGCTGCTGCGCGAACCGCAACGCGTCGACGAGGTTGAGTCGTGACCTGGCGCCCAATCTTGATGGCGCTGACGTTGACCGCGACGCTTCTGACGGGCTGCGAGCGGCATGACTCCGCCACGCTCGCCCGCGTCGCGGAGCACGCTGCGGGTTATGCGCTCGGTGGCGTCGCTGCCCACGAGAGCGAACGTTACCTTGACCATCGGGCCAGCGGCCAGTCCTACGAACGACAGCTTGGCGGTGGCCAGGACATCCAGCATTCCGGCCGCATGGGCTTGGTGTTTCCGGAAGCTGATGCATTGCCAAACCCGCAGTTGACCCCGGGCGCGCTGAATCCCGCGGTGACGCAGGCCAATCTGCGCGAAACCATCTGCCGCCCGGGTGGATACACCCGGGCGATCCGGCCTGACGAGCACTACACGGAAAACCTCAAACGCGAGGGCGTTCGCCAATACGGCTACCCGCAGCAGATGGGCAAGGATGCATTCATGCTGCGCAACTACGAAGAGGATCACCTCATCAGCCTGGAGCTGGGCGGCTCGCCGGACAGTCCGCAGAACCTCTGGCCCGAGCCGCACCACGTCATTGGCGGCTGGGGAAGCTACGCCAAGGACAAACTGGAGAACCGGCTGCACAGCATGGTCTGCCGCGGGCGAATCAGCCTCGGGCAAGCCCAGCGTGAGATCGCCACCAACTGGATTGCGGCCTACAAGCAGTACGTCGGGGCGACGCCGGATCAGGGCCGCTCACATCGGTATGGTGGGTGACATGTCCACGATCATCACCACCCTCGACGTCGCCTTCACGACCCTCTCGATCGTGGGCAACGAATTCATCAAGCGCCGCAACCGGCGCGGCTACTGGTTCTGGCTGGTGGGCAATACTCTGGGTCTGACCGCGTTCGTGTTGCAGCACCAGTGGATCACGGCGCTGCTGTACTTTTACTTCACCGTGTCCTGCGTCCAGGGGCTTCGGCACTGGGCACGCGCGGAGGTGGTCCCTGGCTGACAAGATTCTCGGGACCGTCATTGAACGCGCTCACATGCCGTTGAGGGGCCGATCCACGTTCTGGCGCAGCGTCAGCGTCAGCGTCGGCATGCTGCTGAAGCCGGTGCGGATCGGCGGGTTATCGGCATTGGTGAACCAGAGCAGTCTGACCGAGGGACTGCTGTCGACCGAGGCTGTGTGAAAACACGGATGTAGGTCATATTGGAGGGTCACTCGACCCTTCCCGGTGTGACGATCGCCCGTCCTGGGGCGATCTGAGAGATCAAGTTGCGGCGCAGGT
>JAGWRX010000195.1 GCA_028876395.1 Acidobacteriota bacterium | reverse complement strand
TTCTCCGGTGATATTAAAGACGTAAGGGGGGAGGCGCTGAATCCTCGAAAACTCTTCCATCTGAACAGTGTAAGGCAAGGCGTGTGGAATGCGCAGTGTGGGGAGTGGGTCAGTTTGATGGAACTTTCCCTCAAGGGCTAAAGCCCGCACCTGTTCGATTGATGTACGGGCTGAAGCCCGTACCCTTCAAGCTGCGGAGATTGACCTTGGCCCGCAAAGCCGGTACACTACTCTAGTTTGGCGATTCCTGCCTGTCGTCGTGGAGCCAGACGCTCGCCCCGCAAAATGGCGCTTGAGCGTACCGCGGCGCGGAAGTTTCCGCCCGAGCTATTTTGGGATTTGAGAAGCGCACCGGCGAGGCCGGAACCGCGCTGGAGGATTTATGTACGCGGTGATTCGTACCGGTGGCAAGCAGTATCGGGTCGCTCCTGGCGACGTGGTGAAGATTGAGAGCGTCGGTTCAGAGAACCAGACGGTCGAGTTCAGCGATGTGCTGGCGGTTTCAGGCGAGGCGGGAACGGTGTCCAAGCCCGCGACAGCGAAGGTGACGGCCGAGGTGCTGGGCGAGGGCCGCGGCGACAAGATTCTGGTGTTCCACCTGAAGCGCAAGAAGCAGTACAAGAAGATGCAGGGACACCGGCAGAACTTTACCGAGGTGCGCATCAAGGCCATCGAGGCCGACGGCGTGACCTACACCGCTGCCAAGTAGGCGCGGAAAGAATTGAGAAGGGGATTCGGCAATGGCACATAAAAAGGGTGGAGGCAGTTCCACAAACGGACGGGATTCAAATGCACAGCGGCTGGGCGTGAAGGCCTTTGCCGGCGAACTGGTCACAGGCGGCACGATCATCATGCGCCAGCGCGGCACGCGCATCAAGCCGGGCGCGAATGTGGGCATCGGCTCAGACGATACGCTGTTTGCCAAGGTGTCGGGCCGGGTAAAGTTCTCTGACCACGGCAACCGCGGGCGCTTCGCGTCGATCGAGCCTGTGGCAGCCGAGTAACTGAAGACGGATTGAAGCAGGAAAGGCCGCGGCGCTGCCGCGGCTTTTCTTTTTGCGCATAGCAGCGGATAGAGAAACGGGCACACATGCAAAGGGCCGGACCCCGACGGGATCCGGCCCTTGCTGCTTGTGGCAGCGAGGCTGCGGTTAGACCTCTGACTTGGATTCGGCGCTCTGCAGATTGCGCGTGAGCACCTTGTCGACCACCTTCTCCACATCGGAGAGGAAGAAGCTGTTGGCCGGCTGTTGCATGGCGACCTGCGTCCCATGGCCGAGGGCTGCGGCAATCTCGTTCCAGCGATAGATGGTCGAGTTGGCCGGCATCGTCACAGGGGCTCGCGCGGGCTCAGGCAGCGCGACGTAGGAGACCCAGATGATGAGCGAAACGAGGATGAGCGATTCGTTGAGGAACTGAAGGGGCGATGTCAGCGAAGAGTTGCCGGCCAGGAGCGCGCCGACGATGAAGTCATTGGCAGACATAAGGCCGAAGCCGAGAGCCAGGCCAAACGACAAGTCGCGCGGCGAGAGGCGCAGTGCATTCATGCTGAGGCAGAGGAACCCGAGCAGGCAGAGTTCGAGAATGCTCACCGAACGCATCAGTGAGTAGGACATCTCGGTAATCAGCAGCGCGCTTGGCTTTGCGAAGGAGACCGAGGTCAGGCTCACAATCAAGGAGACCAGGGCGGCCCAGCGGAAGACCACGGTTCCAAGCCGCAGGAGCCCTTTGAAGGACGAGATGGCGGAGCGGAAGATCTCGATACATACGAAGAACAGCGTAATTGCGCTGGCAACGTAGACCGACCAGTAGGCATAGAAATATGCAGGGAAGTAACTGTGGCCCCAGGACTGCCCCTGGATGTAGAGCAGGCTGAGCAGCACTGGCATGGAGACGACGCGCAGCGCGAGGTAGGTGCTCATCGCGGGAAATCGATGATGCAACCCTTTCGTCCAGAAAACGAGTCCTAAAACGACCCAAAGTACAAACTCGGTCCCGCTCAAAAAAGTCATAGTGAAATCTAGAGGCATAAGGGGCCCTTCCATCCTGAGGGTTTTGTCAGGATAGCGCCTTCCGCCTGAAGAATTCAATCAAAAAAGTGCCCTGGTTTTATGGCACTTTTGTGCTATGTAATCACCTATTTGGGGCAGATCATGCCGGGCCCGCAGCAGGGAGCCGGCAGAGTTGCGGTCGCCGACTGGTGGCTGGGGATGGCAGGCGTCTTGGACGACACGGAAGCAGCAGCAACACCGGCAACGACGATAAACAGAGCAGCAACGCGGAGTGCGAGTTTCATACTTGGTAACCCCTCATGGAAATTTGCTTACAGAAAGTGCCTCTTTCTGCGTGTTGAAATCCTAGCCCAGAATTCCAAGTAAATCCATCTTTTTTCATAGAGATCAATAGAAAAATCTCATCATGGTTACTGACGTCACATACCGCGCAGGTAACGTAACCGATGGTAACCGTTTTGGAGGTTTCCCATCTTCGCGCAATCCCATGGCTCCCGCATGGTAAAATGAAGACTGGCAGATTCGCTCAAAGCCCTCGTCTTTCAAGCGGTTAATCCCCAAAGTCAATCCCGGCATTCGCTTCCGGGGACCGCGTCTGCGTGGGACTTACAGCGAAGGACCAGCGAACGGACATCTATGGCGACTGAAGCGCAAAATATCACTCCTGTTCCCGAAGACAACGGCAGCTACACCGGCGAAAACATCAAAATCCTTGAGGGTCTTGAGGCGGTGCGGCTGCGTCCGGCCATGTACATTGGCTCGACAGGCGAGATGGGCCTGCACCATCTGGTCTACGAAGTGGTGGACAACTCCGTGGATGAAGCTCTGGCCGGTTATGCCAAGAAGATCGAAGTTGTGATCCATGTGGACAACTCGATCACGGTGGTCGACGATGGGCGCGGCATTCCTGTGGACATGATGTCGGTGGGCAATGGCGAGATGATGCCTGCGGTGCAGGTGGTGCTGACGAAGCTGCACGCGGGCGGCAAGTTCGACGCCTCCACTTACAAGGTGTCCGGTGGTCTGCATGGCGTGGGCGTGAGCTGCGTGAATGCGCTGAGCCAGGAATTCAACGTGGAGATCTGGCGCGACGGCTATACATGGGAGATGGACTTCAGTTGCGGTCAGCCGGTGAGCGAGCTGCGCAAGGCGGGCACGAGCAAGCGGCGCGGAACGAAGGTTCACTTCCTGCCCGACAAGAGCATTTTCACGACGACGGAGTACAACTTTGACACGCTTGCGCAGCGGCTGCGCGAGCTGGCCTTCCTGAACAAGGGGCTGGAAATCACGCTGACCGACGAGCGCACGGCCGACCCGAAGACCGGCGACGCCAAGCGCACGGAGTTCCGCTACGTGGGCGGCATCGCGGAGTTCGTCAAGCACCTGAACCGCGGCAAGCAGGTGTTGCATGACAAACCGATCGTGATGGAAGCATCGCGCGATGGCGTCGAGATTGAGATTGCGCTGCAGTACAACGACAGCTACTCGGAGACGGTGTTCAGCTTTGCCAACAACATCAATACGGTGGACGGCGGCACGCATCTGTCGGGCTTCCGCACCGCTCTGACGCGCACGATCAACGCGATCGGGCAGTCGCTGGGCCTCTTCAAGGACATGAAGGAGAACCTGAGCGGCGATGATGTGCGCGAGGGACTGGTTGCCGTGGTCAGCGTGAAGCTGCCGCAGCCGCAGTTCGAGGGCCAGACCAAGGGCAAGCTCAACTCCGACATTGCGGGCATCGTGCAGGCCTTTGTGAACGAGCGCCTGGGGATGTTCCTGGAGCAGAATCCGCCGGTGGCCAAGCGCATTATCAACAAGGCGATTGAGGCCTCTCGCGCGCGCGAGGCAGCGCGCAAGGCCCGCGACCTGACCCGGCGCAAAGGCGCGCTGGATGGCGGCGGGCTGCCCGGCAAACTGGCCGACTGCAGCGAGCGCAACCCTGACCGCTG
>JAGWRX010000194.1 GCA_028876395.1 Acidobacteriota bacterium | reverse complement strand
ATGCGGCGCGGGTGGCGCTGGTTTGCGGTCTGGATGTGGCGCTCATCCTGCTACTCCACATCGACCACGGCTACTGGCTGATGCTTACCTCGCTCATTGTGCTGCAGCCGCACGTCTCCGGCACGCTGCGCCGCGGGCTGGAACGCATCGGCGGCACGGTGGGCGGGGGTATCCTGGCTGCTCTGCTGGCCGTCGCGCTGCGCTCCCAACTTGCCACGGCTGCAGCGCTGTTTCCGCTGGCGCTGCTGGCTCTGGCCATTCTGCCGGTCAGCTATGCGGCCTTTGCCTTCTTCCTCACGCCGGCCTTCGTGCTGGCCTGGCTGCCCTACTCCGGGGACTGGCAACTGGCGCTGGTGCGGATGGCAAACACCATCGCCGGCGCACTCATCTCTATCGCGGCCATGATGTTTCTCTTCCCCGCCTATGAGCGGGATCGCGCGCCCGTGTTTTTGCGCGCCAGCCTCGCGGCCGACCGCCGCTACCTGGCACAGCTGGCTGAGACCTGGCGGAGCCGCTCGCGCTCTTCGCGCCTGCTGGCCAACGCCCGGCGCGCCACCGGACTGGCCAACAACGACGCGGAAGAGTCGCTGGAGCGCATGCTGGCCGAAAGCTGGCCCCGCCGTCAGCCTTTTGCGCGCTTTGCCACGGCGTTTGTCACCTACCTGCGCCGCCTGGCCCAGAGCGTGACCACCCTCGCCAGCCTCGACGGCGAATGGGCCTGGAAGCAGTCCGGCGCTGTGCAAGGCCGCCTTGAGCTTTTCGACCGCCGTCTCGCCTGGCTTGAGGAACAGGCCGGGGGCAGGCCGCTTCCAGAGGCCTCGCCCTGGCCGGAACCCGAAGCGCAGGAAATGCCCCCGGCGACGACGCCCGAGGACCACCCCGGCGAGCGTCAGATGGAGCGGCTGGAACGGCAGATCGAAATTCTCCACCGCCAGCTCCGGGCTCTTCGCGAGCATGGCTGGCTGCCCGGGGAACGCCAATTATAAGAGATCGGTCTCACCTCCGGGCTCCCACCAATGTGTTGGCTCCTCGTTGGATAGCCCGAAAATGCGGCAATCTGCCGTGCCACCGCGACAAATCACAGGTAAAATCGTCTTTACAGTAGGTAGGTCGGCCCGGCCATCTGCCCGTGTGACCTTGTCCGTATTCCGGGTTTTCGTTCGATCACGCTTCGCCCGGCCCGAAAGGCATGGAATCCCCAAGGATGAAGAGAATAAAGAACTTTTTGCCGCCAATCTGGCTCTCATGTGCCGCCGCAGCTTTTTTTGTGGCGCCGGCTTTGCACGCACGCGCACAAAGCGCTCCCGCGACGGCAGCCTCCAGCGGCAAGGTTTTGCCCGCCCCGGCCAAACCGGCCGCGGGCAGCTCCGCAGAGGCCACACCGCAACAGGCGGATCGCGCAAAGGCCTATTTTCATGTGGCCATGGCCGGCATTTATGAGGATCAAGCCATCAGCACCGGTCGGCCGGAGTACGTGGGGCACGCCATCGAAGAGTTGAAGGCCGCCCTCAATGCCGATCCCGGCTCCGCGGAGCTGAACAACTCCCTCGCCGATCTCTACTTCCGCACCGGCCGGGTGCGCGAGGCGGAAGCCACGGCACGAGGGCTGCTCAAGACCTCTCCCGACGACATCGACGCGCACAAGATGCTGGGACGCATCTATCTGCGCCAGCTGGGGGAAGCGCAAAACGCTGTCTCCTCCGCCTCGCCCAGCGGCAACGTGCTTGACATGGCCATCGCGGAATTTGAAAAGATCGTCTCTCTGGAGCCGAAGGACGTTGACGAGCGCATGGTTCTGGGACAGCTCTACACCGTCAAGCACGAGCCCGGGAAGGCCGAAGAGCAGTTCAAAATTGCGCAGGATCTTGACCCGGATTCGGAAGATGTCGTGCTCAATCTGGCTCGCCTTTATGCCGAGAGCGGCGACATTGAGCATGCGGCCAAAGTCATCGAGGCAGTGCCGGTGTCTGACCGCACCAGCAAAATGGAATTTGCCCTTGGAGCGGCCTACGACCAGTTGAAGCGGCCCAAGGACGCCATCGCCGCCTACAAACGTGCAGCCGACAGCGAGCCGGGCGACGTGCACACCATGAACGCGCTGGCCCAGGCTCTGCTGAGCGATGGACAGCTCGACGAAGCCCTCAAGGTATACCGCAACCTCGCGCAGGCCAATCCCGACGATGTGAATACGCTCATTCGCATCAGCGAGATTCAGCGCCGCCAGGGCAAGTATGAGGACGCGCTGGCCACCATCCGCAAGGCTGTCAAGAAGGATCCAGACTCTCTTGAGGCCGGCTACAACCAGGGCCTGCTGCTCGACGTGCTGGGCCGCTACGACGAAGCCGCCCAGACATACGAGCACATGGTGGAACTGACCTCGCACGCCAACGGCGCATACACCGCGGAGGAGAAGAACAACCGCGGCATCTTTCTTGAGCGCCTTGGCGCGGTCTACCACGAACAGAACAAGACCGATCAGGCCGTCGCCACCTACCAGAAGATGATTGACCTGGGCGGCGACCAGGCCCGGCGCGGCTACCAGGGTCAGGTGGACACCTATCGCGACGCCAGGATGTTCGACAAAGCCGTCGAGGTCTCTCGCAAGGCGGTCGCGGCCAACCCGAAGGACCGCGACCTGAAGCTGATGCTGGCCGGCGAACTAGCCGACCAGGGACAAGCCGACGAGGGTCTGGCTCTGGCAAAGAGCCTGCTCGATAACACCGACAAGGACCGCATCGTCTGGCTGACTCTGGCCCAGATGGACACCCGCCTGCGCCGCTGGAAAGATGCGGAAGAAGACCTGAACAAGGCGGAAGCGCTGACCACCAGCAAGAAGGAAGACCGCGTTTATCTGCTCTTTCTCCGCGGCGCGCTGGCCGAGCGCCAGAAGCACCTCGAACCGGCTGAGCAGTTCTTCCGCCAGGCACTGGATCTGGACTCCTCCAACGCCATGGTGCTCAACTACCTCGGTTTCATGCTGGCCGACAAAGGTTCCAAGCTGCCTGAGGCGCTCAAGATGATTCGCAAGGCGGTGGAGCAGGATCCGATGAATGGCGCCTACCTTGATTCGCTGGGATGGGTCTACTTCAAGCTGGGCCAGTATGAACTGGCCGAAGAGAATCTGCGCCAGGCCGTCGAGCGCGACCAGACCGACCCCACGGTCCACGACCACCTGGGTGATCTCTACGAAAAGACAGGCCGCATCCGTCTGGCCGCCGCTCAGTGGGAGCTCTCCCTCGTGGAGTTCTCCAAATCAGCCGCGGCGGATGTGGAGCCGTCTGAAGTTGCCAAGGTGCAGCACAAGCTGGAAAGCGCCCGGGTGAAACTGGCCAAGGAAGATAGCATTGCCGGCCCGGCGAAGCCGGAATAAGTCACACGGCCCTTCAAGATTTCAGCTGAAAACAACAACGGCGGTCCGGTCCATGGGGAGCGGCCGCCGTTGTTGTCTCACCACCCGGGGGAGGGCTGAAGAATCCGCGGATGTGCCTCAGGCAACTTCCGCAAAAGGCTTTGACTCGCCGCCTGTCAAAGGGGACGTTTCGGATGCGGGCGGCTTGCGCTGCGGCAACGAACGCTTGGCAAAGAACACCTCGTCCAGAATGATGCGAGCATTGCCTTGCAGATCGAGAAAGCCCGCGCTGCTCTCCCTGCAAAGCGCCTGCGCTTCTGGGGAAAGCTGGGGTGCAATCAGGATCGGCGTGATTTCTCCCGCGACATGACCGGCATATTCTTTCAGCTTGCTCAGAGCTGACCTGACGGGACGCAAATCTCCGCTGGACTTAACCTTGCAGACGAGCAGGTGGCTATGGCCGTACACGTCAATATGCACCAGGATATCGCTTTCGCCAGCCGAATCCGGCGACATGAATTTGATGTCCCGGAGCTTAATGGCGGAAACTTGCTGGAGTAATTCCTTGAGCGCCTCGACGGCCGTTATCTCCAGGGACTTCTTCATGGGGGAACTCTCTTTCATCTCCGGTTTCGACGGATGCAAACGGTAAAAAGTAGGCCTTCGCGGTAGTCACGCCGCCGAGCCCCGCGAATCAGATGGAAGGGTTAGCCGCATCGCTTACTGAGGTTACCCCCCCCCGGCGCGTTCCCGCGTACCGGAGGAGCGCGTCAAAGTGCATGGCAAAGGATCAATCGCTGGTTTATACACGCACGGCAGTACAGCGCCTTAGTCTGCTGCCCATCCTCAGGCAGCGGAAACCGCTGCGGGACGGAGCCTCGAATGTCCATGCTCGGTGGCAGGCCGCAAGCGGAAAGAGTTCTTTCCTGACGGAATCATCGCCAGGGGAATAGGCGTCCGGCCCGGCTTCCTACGAAATACTTTGAAATCCAGCCACTCGCACAGCCTCGGATCATTGATTTCCGCCTGCCCCTCCCAGAATTCAGGTGTCAAATCGCACTGAATATAAAGATGATCCAGTTGCAGTTCGATGGCATCCACGTGTTTCGGGAAGTAGCGCCGCACGTTCTTCGCACCGACCTGCAGGCCGGTCACTTCACGTCCCTTGCATTGCGTTCTAACCAACATCTCCTACCCCCCGTACAGCGCTGGATACTCTTGGTCTAAAGAACCCGCTTGAAGATGCCTTCTGCTTGAAAAACTAATGGATCTTAAATGCGGCTTCGAGGCTTGAGCACACTTACCGAGACTTAGTTATCGTGCGCTGCTTCAAGTTGCTTGTCAAGCATGGACGAAATAAATAACTGCTTGATTACAGGCATATTGCGCGTAGATGACAGCGATGTCATTTAACTCGCTCAGACGCTTCCAATCTGTTCAGGCGAGAACGATTTTCAATGTGGACTTTATCTAAGCTAACCGCATTTAGTAATCCAATTTACCGCTGCTGCGGCCGAACATAACTCGATGCAATCCATGATCAAGACTCGCCCGCCCGGTCCGTTCCGGGCCTGTCCACGATATGAGACATGCGGTGCGGCGAACCCGGGGGGCGCGCCGCACCGCAAGACTGTCTCCTATTTGCTGCCCGCCTCTGCGGCCGTATAGAGATCCACGTTGTCCTTGTCCACCAGCGTAGTGCCGGTATCCACAAACACCGGGTAGGGCGAGAAGAAGTCGGCGCTGAAGTCCTTGCCCAACTGGCTGGGCGGAGCGTGGAATATCTCATCCAGGGACTTCAGCCCGAAATAGCCCATCGTGTAGGGCTTCTGCGCAATCGTCGAGTCGATGGTTCCGGCCTTGATCCCCTGCAGCGTGTCCTCGTTCGCATCCCAGGCAATCAATACGCGGTCGGTAACGTTGGCTCGTTTGATCGCATCGGAAACGGGTTTTCCGCCCGCCGATTCAACGCATACGAACCCATCGATTTTCTTCGGGCCGGTCAGGGCCAGGAATTCCTGTGCCTTGTCGAAAGCGGTGCGCGCGTCGCTCTTGATGTCCACCACGTCTACAATCTTGATTTCGGGACGGGAGCTCAGGACGTCTTTGAAGCCCTTGATCCGCTCATCCGTGTTTGGCTGGCCTGCAAGCGTAAAGAAGACCACATTGCCTTTGCCGCCCAGTTTCTCAACCAGACGCCGTCCACCCAGCCGCCCTGCTTCCAGGTTGTTCGTGCCGATGAAATAAAGCCTGCGGCTTCCGGCGGCATCCGAGTCCATGGTGATGACCGGAATTCCTGCCTCCACCGCCGCGTCGATCTCCGGCTGGACCACGGCGACATCGGAAACGGAGATCAGGATGCCCGCCGGCTTGGCAGCCACGGCCTTTTGCAGCTCCGCAAGCTCGGCCTGCGGATCGTAGTTGGCCGGCCCCACAACCCTTGCTGACACTTTGTACTGTGCGGCCGCCTTGTTGAATCCGCTCTCGGCAGTCTGCCAGTAGGGCAGCGACCTGTTCACCGAAACCAGATAGTAGACCTCCTTGTTCGAGTGCCGGTTACAGCCCGCAGTGAACGCAACCACCAGCGCCAGCATGGCCAACGCAATTTGCTTCAGTCTTGTCATGCTTTCCTCCCCGGTCCAGATGTGAAAAGTTTTCGGGGCTCACCGAGGCTTTGGCCCAGGCTTGCGCCCCTTCAAAAAGTCCGGCAGGATGGTACTCCCGAATGACCGGGCTTGTCCAATGTATGAGTTATCGGGTACTGGTCAAGTTTGGCCTAATCTAGCAGCCCAACCAGTTCTTCGATTGACCAAACGTGGTCGCTGATCCCGGCTTCCATCGCTGGTGTGACGCGCAGCGAAGCGTGAATCCGGCAGAAGTTGTAGTGCATGTAGTGCAGCGCAATTGCGGCTTCATGGTTTGCCAGTTTCTTCGAGTGTCCGTTGGTGAGCCTGGTGAATCTCCGAATCGACATTCGCATGGTCAGGTTCTGGCGCTCCACATACGATGTGTTGATGTGCTTCGGATCGGGATTGCCGGTCACCATGACGGTTTCGGTTCCGATCACTTCACCGGGGCTGTAGCGGGAATCGGGATTCGTAGGATTGCCGTACAGCTTTATCAGCATTGCATAGTCAACATCCATGCCGAACGCGCCCTCGACGGCCTCTACATAGGCTCTGTGGCCGTCTGTGGTGATCTGTACGCGGCTGTTGACCCGCAATGCTACATCCTCCATAAATTGCTTCGCCCAGTACGCTCCGCGCTGGCCGACGAGGTAAGAGACCATCAACTTCGTGTCGGCATCCAAGGCGGTCCATGTCCAGCAATCACCCCATCCCTGCGCTACTTTACCTTCGCTGGCGTTCTTCATCTTTGCGCCAACAAACGACCAGATTTCATCGCACTGGACGCGCTTCGATTTAAGACCACGTACATGCGCGTCGTGGTAGGCATAACAAGCCCGCCCAAGGTCTGAAAGGAGCTTGAGCACCGTGGGTTTAGAGACGCCCGTCATGCGGCATGTGGCATTGATTCCGCTGCCTTCCACGAGCGACGCTACGATTCTTACCCGCTCTTCTGTGCTCAACCGATTCATTCTTTACATTATGCTTGATAACGAGGAATCAAGTCAAGAAGAATAATATCGTTTTCTCGCAATTTGACACGCCGGTAATTAAATTATAAAATTGAAAATACCAACCCGAAGGCTGGTATTCGATTACCGGATTTGGATGGTAGATGGGGAAACTTCCCCAAGGGGGTCAGCAATGGTTCTGAAAATACCCTGTAAGCGCCGTTGAGGAGGCGCGATTCAAGGGCCGGTGTCGCATTAGGAGTGCGGCACTGGCTCCCTCACTATACCAAAAAGGAGGGGAAGATGAAAGAGCATTATGAAGCAGTTTTGAGGGATATGGAATCTCAAGAGGCACGGTTGGAGGCCCAGCTCGCCAAGATTCGCGCTGCGCGGCCAGCGATACTGGCGTTAATGGAAGATGCTTCGCCGAAGCCAATCACGGGACCATCTCTGTTCAATCCGCCGAAGTATGCTGGCATGGGACCAAAAGAGGCTGTGATTCACCTTCTGTCTCTATCTCAGCATCCGATGGATACTAGCGACATCGAGATCGAACTAAGGAATGGCCAAGTAAAAACCAGCGCCGAAGATTTTCCTGCGGTGGTAAAGAGTACACTAGCGAACCTGAAAAAGGATGGTGTTGTGGAACGACTAGAGGACGGATGGAGGCTCAAGCCTCGCTCTACCTCTGTTGATCCATCCCCGTCCTGGAGTCCCACCGCGCAGCGGCAGCCTTTGCAGCAATAGCCTTACGACGCTCCGGTGTCAACGCAGCAGCCCGCTTTAAGCCCCTTTGGGCGGTAGCGGGCTGTTTCTTTTTGATCGGCAGCTCGCCTATCGACTGCTGCACGATTTTGTATGCCAGCGTGTTCACGTCCATGCTTCAATCATCGGCGCACCCGCGCAAGATTGCAACAGCCTGTGGATTTCAAACTTGACCAGTACCAGTTATCGCCCACTTTGCCGGCGATGCTGCGAGGTGGATGGCGGCTCGGAACACGCGGGCAGCCCCGTTTGCGGTATAACCAGACCTGAGCGGCGAGCGCCCATCCACGATGACCGAAGCATCCAAGCCGGCTGCCATATTACCCCCTGGCATTGCCGTGGACGGAAGCGGCGAACTTGCCCGGCGCGCGCACAACGAGCCACCTCACCCCTACCGCACGCCTTTTGCCCGGGACACCGCACGCATCCTGCATGCCCGCGCCTTTCGCCGTCTGGCCGGGAAGACCCAGGTCTTTTCCCGACTGGCCAGCGACCCTCCGGGGGACCACTTCCGGAGCCGCCTCACGCATACGCTGGAAGTGGCGCAGATTTCCCGCACCCTGGCTCACGCTCTGGGACTGAACGCGGAACTGGCAGAGGCCCTGGCGCTGGCGCACGATATCGGCCACCCACCCTTTGGCCATGCCGGCGAAAAGGCTCTCGGCCGCGCACTCGCAGCCCATGGGCTGAGCTTCGATCACAACCTGCATGCGCTGCGCATCGTCACATGGTTTGAGCAGCGGTATGCGGGCTTTCGCGGCTTGAACCTGACCCTCGCCGTACGCGAGGGCATCATCAAGCACTCCCGCGACTATTCCGCGACCGAACACCCGGAGCTGGCCGAGTACTTCCTCGACCGGCAACCTCCGCTGGAAGCCCAGCTGATCGATCTGGCCGACGAGATTGCCTACCTGACAGCCGACCTCGACGACGGGCTGGATTCCGGCATTCTTTCACTCGAACAGGTGCGCGAAGGCGTGTCTCTGTTCCGCCCTTTCCACGACGACGTGCTCCGACTGTATCCAGCCGCTCCGCTCAAGCTGACCGTGAATGAAGCGCTCAGGCGCGTTCTGAACGCTCTGGTGACCGACCTGATGAATCAGGTGCGCCTTCGCCTGGCGGCAGTGGGCGCCGCCACTCTTGATGAAATCCGCCGGGCGCCCGAAAGACTGGCCGTCCTGAGCCCTGCGATGGAAGCCGACCGCGCCGCCGCCAAACAGTTCCTTTATGCCAACTTCTACAACTCACCCGGCATGACCGAGGCTCACCGCCACGCTCATGAGGTGGTCGAGGGACTGTTTGCGATGCTCATAGCCGACCCGGGTCTGCTGCCTGAAGACCATCGCGCCGATATTCCCGCTGAGGGCCTGGCGCGCACCGTTGCCGACTACATCGCCGGAATGACCGACAGCTATATCGAGCAGGTATGGACCCGCTGCGGAGCGCGCTGACAGCGAGGAAAAGAAACGGAGAGACCTACTGCACCGCACCCTGCGGCCGCAGCCGGCGCAGGTCCATGGCGCACTCCACGGCATTCTGCGCGTACAGGCGCAGATTGTCTGAGGCAGCCCACAGCCACAGCCGCGAGGCCTCCGCCGGGTTGCGCCCGCCCGGCTCCGGCCGCAGCCGGACCAGCACATCATTCTGCCCGGTGGCGGCCAGGTTTGAGGGCGAATCTGTATCCTCCAGCACAAGGTCAAGATGGTCGCCGCTCAAAGCCTCTTCCAGCGCGGAGATTTCCACGGACCTCTCCAGCTCGACGACGACCGAAAACGTGTGACCGTGAAAGACCGGCGCATGAATCGCCTGAAGGGACAGCGCGGGCCAGCGTTTGCCGGCCAGCGCGGCAAGGTGCCGGCGAACCCGCGCCTCCACCACACCAAGATTGGCGGTGGCGCTTTCACCCAGCCCGGAGAGCAGATTATAGGCTGCCTGCGCATCGTAGATGGCCCGCGGCATCCCCTGGAAGCTGAGCAGACTCACGGTCTGCTGGTGCAGCTCATCCATTGCGCCCCGGCCGAACTCGCTGGCAGGCAGCAGCAGCGTGGCAGCCGCCATCCTTACCGGCGCCGCCTGCAGCAGCCGCTCCATCACCAGCGCCAGAGCCAGAGCAGCAGAGTGAGCCGGGACCACCGCGGGCGTAAACAGGTCGGCGCTGGCTGCGTCCGAGCCAATCCACGGAGCGCGCACCAGCACGCCCGACTCCTGGTCCAGCCCGCCGGAGAGGTCCAGCACCGTGGAACCGGCCCTGAGCGCCTGACGCCAGTGCTTGCGGGTCAGATCTTCCGTGCCGCAGAAGAACGTGAAATCCACATGATCAAAGGCGTCCGGGCCGATGGCCTGCACGAAGGTCACTTCGTCACCCACCTGATCCAACTGGCCCAGCGCGGAATCTTCGTCCAGCAACACAAAGCTGGCTGCCGCCAGCGGCGAATCGGAAAGTGCTTCCTTCAACTCCTTGCCCAGCAGGGTGGAGGCACCGGCAATGGCAATCTTGTACACAGGCATCCTTCTTCTTTGTTGGGAAAACTATGAGGGTCTCATCGAACCCGCTCCGGCGCGTGTGCTTCAGGCATGTCGGCAGGTCTGCGCCGCCGCCGGCGCGACCATGAGTAAGCCGCCCGTGCCCAGATACCGGAGAACATGTACACCAGCGCAACCGCAAACAGCACCACTTGTGAATAGCGGGCGACGGCATACAGCACAATTGCAATCAGCAGCAGCAGCTGAAAGGGATGTTTGCCGGCAAGGTTAATCTCCTTGCCGGACCAGAAGCGCCAGGTGCTCACCATCAGGAAGCCCGTAAGACCCACAAGGATAAGCCAGGGAATGGCAATCCACCAGGCCTGCACGGGAATGCCGTAGCAAAGGTGGACGGTGGACGCCAGCAGGCCAGCCGCCGCGGGAATGGGCATTCCTACGAAGTACTTGCGGTCAGGCCTCCCCGGGTTGCGCGGCTGCGCGTCGTGGCTGATGTTGAACCGCGCCAGTCGCGAGGCCCCGCCAATGAGGTAAAGAAAACAGAAGAAGGCTCCTGCCTGCATCAGATGCTGCCGCAGATGTGCATTGATCGAGTCGGGCAGGAAATGGAAACCCCAGATGAAGGCCAGAAGGCTGGGCGCCACACCGAATGTAATCACATCGGCAAGCGAATCCAGTTCCTTGCCGAAGTCGCTGCACGTGTTGGTCATGCGGGCAATGCGACCATCCAGAGCGTCGAGCGGGATGGCAACGAGTATGGCGATGGCCGCCCAGTCCAGATGCAGCTCCGCGTTGCCGCTGATCGCAGCAATCGTCTGGGTAATCGAGTAGTAGCCGGCACCGATGTTCCCCGCGGTAAACAGCGACGGCAACAGAAACATGCCGCGTCGCAGCCGGGCGCGCGCGTTGGCTTTGGCCTGGGTGGGATCGGTGCGGCTCACGCGCGCTTTCCCTCGGGCATGACGGCCAGAATGCTTGCGCCGCCGCGCACCCGCTGACCCGTCTTCACGTGCAGCACGGCCTCCGCAGGCAGCAGCACATCCACGCGTGAACCGAACTTGATGAGGCCCACCCGCTGCCCGCGCGCCACATTGTCGCCCTCGCGAAGGTTGAACACAATGCGCCTCGCCAGCAGGCCGGCGATCTGCTTGAAGACAACCTCGATGCCCTCGCCCCGCACCGTCACGATGTTCTGCTCGTTGCGGTCTGCTGAGGCCGGATTCATCGCATTCAGATATAAGCCCTTTTGATAGCGAACCGACGTGAGAACGCCGCTGATGGGCGAACGGTTCACATGCACGTCAAATACGCTGAGAAAAATGCTGATGCGCTGCCGCGGACCTTCCGGCGTGGCGAGCGTGACGGTCTCCGTCACCAGCCCGTCGCCGGGCGACACGATCAACCCCTCGCCGGTGGGAATCTCCCGCTTGGGATCGCGGAAGAACCAGAGAAAGAACGCCGCCAGGAGCACGGGCACAATTGCCCACAACCAGCCGTGCGTCGCCCACGCCACCGCAGCGGCCACCGCCAGCAGACTCAAACCGTATATGTAACCGTCACGAACCATAGTCCCCAACGATTATACGGTTGAATCACGGGCAGCGTACGCCAGATATACACGCACCCGCCCTTCAGAGCGGTTCAGGCCGCCGTTCCACCAATTGTCCACTTCAGCCAATTGCCTGAGAAAGCCCTACGCTACCGCAGCAGCGCGGTGTTCCAGAGCGAAAATCAGGTCCTTGGCGTGCAGCTTCAGCTTCTTCAGACGCACCTCTTCGAGTTGTTCATCCTCGGAGAGATATGGCTTTTGAAGCAGCTCTTCCAAACGCTGAGCGTAGCGATGGTGTTCGGCGTGCAGGCGATCGATTTCTTCGCTCAGCGTGGAATCCTTTATCTCATCCATCAAGCACCTCCGTAGGCTTCAGAACATTTACATATATCTCCACCGCCTGCCAGACGGCAAGCGGGAAGCGCATGAAAATGCTCTGGGTCTGTGGATTTTGGCGTTTTGGCCTGACAAGCGTGACGCACATCACCATCCGGAGCCCTCGGCTGGCTTGCGCCAGGTCAATCGAGCACGAGACGCATCAGAGCCGCATCTTCAATCGGATCAGCGTAGTAGCGCCGTCGACGACCGGCCGCCTCAAATCCGAGCGCGCGGTAGAATGCCAGTGCCTGCTCATTGGACGCACGCACCTCCAGCAGGGTCACCCTTACCTGCTGCTGGCGGAGCGCGCGGGCCAGTGTCTGAAAAAGCTGGCGAGCCAGGCCGCGCCGCTGCAAGCCGGCGGCCACGGCAATCGTCTCCAGCTCGGCCTCGGGCGGCGTGAGGCTGGCCATGGCGAAACCGGCAGTGATACCGCTCGCCGCATCCTCGGCCACCAGGGCGATGCGTCTCGGCGCCGCATCCGCGTCGAGCGCAGCCGCATAGACCTCACGCGGCCAGTGCGGAGCCTGGCTCAAACTCGCTGCAATTTCGATGACCCGGTCGAGGTCTGCGGCCGTCATGGGGCGAATCCGGGCTTCGCGCGCGACGGGGCTCATACGCGCGGCAGCCCCTGGGCGGCCGGTTCGCCGAAGATCTCCGCATCGGAACGGCGCAGGTAGTGCCCGTCCAGCAGTGCGAGGTCCGCAAACTGCCCGGCTAGAATCTGCGGCGCCGCAACCTCCAGCGCATCCGCCGCTGTGGGCGCCGTTACCCGGGCCAGTCCGGCACCCGGCCAGGCTGCGGCAAGCAGCACAGCGGCGCCCTCGTCGCACACGGCAACCGGCGTAAGCGGAAGATGGATGGCCGCAAGCTCCGTGGCGCCTGCAAGCAACTCCTGCGGCTCTGCGCCCAGTCTTCCCAGATACAGAAAAACCTCGTGGCGATGCGCATCGAGCGCCGCTGACGGTGTCTTGGCCTTCCACGCCAGCAGCTCCAACCGCGAGACGGCCACGACCGGAATACCCCCGGCCTCGGCCAGCCCCTTTGCGGCGCTGAGGCCCACGCGGACGCCGGTAAAGCTGCCCGGCCCAGACACGGCGACAATAGCCCCCAGTGCCTTTACGTCCGCACCGTGCCGGGCCAGCAGCTCGCCCACCGCCGCCAGCAGCGTGGAGGAGTATGTGCGCCCGGCAAGCTCCGTCTGGCCAAGAATCTCCACGCGCTGCCCGGTCAGCCGCCCGAGAGCGACTGAGCCGGACGGCCCGCAGGTATCGATGCCAAGCAGAAGCAGAGGATCACGCATGTTGCGCCATTACACCGCAGCCAGGGCCTGTTCCAGGTCGGCAATCAGGTCTTCCTTGTCCTCGATGCCGATGGAGAGCCGGATCGTTCCCTGCGTGATGCCAGCCGCTTCCCGCTCCGCATCGCTCAGGGCCGCATGGGTGGTGGTGGCCGAGTGCGAGGCCAGCGACTCCACCCCGCCCAGCGACTCGGCATTCAGGAAAATCTTCATAGCGCCCAGGAACCGCCCGGCCGCCTCGCGCGTGCCGATATCAAAGCTCAGCATCGAGCCGAAGCCCTTCTGCTGCTTCACGGCCAGCTCATATTGCTGATGGCTCTTAAGCCCCGGATAGGCCAGCCGGCTCACCTTGGGGTGCGCGGCAAGATACTCCGCCACCGCGCGGCCGTTTTCCTCGTGCTGCTTAATCCGCAGGGGCATCGTCTTGATGCCGCGCAGCACCAGGTAGCACTCGAAGGGCGAAAGAATCGCGCCCGCCGCCTTCTGCACCAGCAGAAATCGCTCCTTGTGCTCCGGCTTGGAGCCGATCAGCGCTCCGCCAATGCCGTCCGAGTGGCCATTCAAATATTTCGTAGTGGAGTGCATCACGATGTCCGCGCCCAGCGCCAGCGGGCTCTGCAACACAGGCGACATGAAGGTGTTGTCCACGCTCACCTCCACGCCCTTCGCGTGGGCAATCTCGCTGATGGCGGCGATGTCGCTCAGCACCATGAGCGGATTGCTCGGCGTCTCAATATGAATCAGCTTGGTGTTGGGCCGGATGGCAGCGGCCACTGCGTCCAGGTTGCTGGTATCCACATATTCGATATCGATGCCGTAGTGGCTCACGATCTGGTTGAACAGCCGCACGGTGCCCGCATAGACGTTGTGCGAACACACCACGTGATCGCCGGCGCGCAGCATGGCCACCAGTGCCGAGATCGCCGCCATGCCGCTGGCGAATGCGTGGCCGCTCGTGCCGCCTTCCAGCGCGGCCAGCGCCGTTTCCAGCCGGTCGCGCGTGGGGTTGCCGGCGCGCGAGTAGTCCCAGCCTTTGTCCGTGCCGATACCGGTGAGTTCAAAGGTCGAGGAAAGATAAACAGGCACATTCACCGCGCCTGTCTGCGGGTCCGGGTGCTGCCCGGCGTGTACAGCAAGGGTCGAGTACTTGTATGGGGACATGAAAAACTGATGCTCCTGGCTTCCGGTGTACAGATACCAGCTTATCGCGCTCGAGCCCCGCCTTACTTCGTCCCGGCTGCGCCATTCTTCTTGGGCAGGCGCACCACCGGAAAGTACCCGGTGCGGGTGCGGACATTGAGCTTGCCCATGCCCGGAGCCTCGGCGGTCAGCAGCACGCGGCGGAAGCCCGGCTCCGTGGTTGGCTTGGTGGAGTGGTAACCGATCGTGTACTGGCTGCGGATGTCGCGCGCCACCTCGGCGGCGATCTGATCCACCTGCTCCATGGAACGCGGAAAATAGGCAATGCCGCCGGTCTCGGTGGAAAGCATCTCCAGCGCCCGCCGCGCATGGCGCACCTCGGCGCGGCTCATGTCGTCGCCAAACAGCAATCCAATCGAGTAAATAACCGGCCCGGAAAGCTGCTGCACGCGTCGGATGGTCTGCTCCAGGGTAAGAGTCGATGCGTTGTCCACGCCGTCGGTAATCAGGATGAGCACCTGCTTGGGCCGCTTGGCGTCGGCCACCAGCTTGTCCGCCGAGGCCACCACGGCGTCGTAGAGCGCCGTGCCACCGCGCGACTCGATGTGTGACAGGCCGTCGCGCAGCTTGTTCACGTCCGAAGTGAAGTCCTGATCGATGTAGGCCTCGTCGGAAAAGTTCACCACGAAAGCCTCGTCCTGCGGGTTGGAGGCGGCAATCAGGTCCAGCGTGCTCTTGTTCACCGCCGGGCGCTTCTTTGACATGGACCCCGAGTTATCTACGACGAGCGCGATGGAGACCGGCAGGTCAGTGTGCTGGAAGCTGATGATGTTCTGCTTTACGCCGTCCTCAAAAACCTGAAAGTTATCCTTCTTCAGATCCTGGACAATGCGATTGCCTTCAAGCACAGTGGCGTTCAGCACCACTTCTTCCACGTCCGTGCGGAGAATGTAACCCTCACCCTCCTTGCGCAGAGGTGCTCCGGTGGAGGTCTCTGGGGCCTCCGTGTCGGGCGAGCGCACCGGGTCGCGGTCCTCGGTCAGCGAAGGGGCCTGGCCGGGCGCAGCATTGCCGGGGGCCTGTTGCGCCCGGAGCGGCAGCGCCGTTGCGAAGAGGAGAATGGCAAAAACCACGTTATTGCAAAGGCGCATAGTAGCCGGTACGAGCATGAACCGTGAGTGGTGGCAATCCCGACGGAGGACTGAGCTTCACCTTCACTTTACGCCACTTGCCGTCGCGGGTCAGGTCTTTGGGGGTGTAACCAATCACATACTGGTTGCGCAGCTCGGTGGAAATCTTCTCGGCGATGTCGCTCATCTCAGAGAGATCGTCCACGCGAAACAGCCGTCCGCCCGTCTCCGTGCTGACTTCATCCAGCAACTGGGGGCCGGTACGCTCCTCGGGGGTGGGGGCATAGGGATCGAAAATGCCGATCGCATAAATCTCCACGTTCGACTCGCGCACCTGCGAGCGCACCTCGCCCTCGGTGTAGCGGGAGCGGTTGTCGCCGCCATCTGAGACCACGAGCAACGCCCTGCGCTGGTGCCGCGCCTGCTGCATCTTCTTCATGCCGAAATAGATGGCATCCAAGAGCGCGGTGCGATGACCGCTGTGTACCGTGGCCAGGCGGGCCTGAATATCCTCCACCGAGCTGGTGAAGTCCTCGATCAGCTCAGGCCGGTCGTTGAATCCGATCACAAAGAACTCGTCCTCGGGATTCGCGGTCTTGATGAACTGGACGATCGACGCTTTGGCGCGGAGCAGCTTCGAGGTCATGGAGCCGGAAAGGTCAAAGATGATGCCGATGGAAACCGGCGCGTCCTCGCTGGCAAAAGAGCGGATCTTCTGTTTCGAGTTGTTCTCGAAAATCTGGAAGTCTTCCTCTTCGAGGCCGGTGACCAGGCGGTTCATGGGATCTGTCACCGTGACCGGAATCAGCACCATGTCCACATTCATGCGGATGAGTGAGCCGGGACGCGCCTTGAGAGCCGCAGTGCCAGTGAGGGGCGGCGCTTCAGCTCCTGCGGGTGCTCCCTTGGCGGGCGCGGCGGCCGGAGGCGGCGTCACATGCACCTTGTTCAGCTGATCGTCCTGCGCCTGCGCTGGAGCCGCGCAGAAGCCGGCTGCCAGTACGCAAATACACAGGCCGCGGCCGAGCAGCCGCATCGAGCCATGCCTGTTACTCGTACTGCGCTGAATGAAATGCGTCCTCATGCCGCTGCACCCAGAGATAGAAGCCGATATTAGCACGGTTGGCGGTGCGGGTTCCCTGCCCCGCGCCCGCCGCGGATTCCTGTTTTCAATATGGTCGAAGTCGGGCCGATCAACGGTCCTGCGATACAATCGGACCTGAGCGCGCAGTGCCCGGACACGAGCCGTATATGGGGCCACTGGGCGCAAATTCCACCGTTTCAACGGGGAGTAAGACCATCCGCATGGCCACCATCTATCCGTTTCGCGCCTGGCGCTACAATCCTTCCGCAGTCCGGCTGGACGACGTTGTCACCCAGCCCTACGACAAGATTTCTCCGGCCATGCAGCAGGCTTACTACCAGCGCAGCCCGTACAACCTGGTCCGCATCATCCTTGGCCTTCCTGAACTATTTGACGCCGAGCGGGGCGAAACCGTTTATTCCCGTGCCGCGCGCGATTTTCGCGCCTGGCGCGAACAGGGCGTGCTGGTGCAGGAGAAGGACCCCTGCATCTTCGCGTACGCCCAGCGCTTCAAGGTGCCGGGGACAGATGTGGTCAAGGAGCGGCGTGGCTTTATCGCCCTGGGCAAGCTCCACGACTATGCCGAGCAGGTGGTCTTCCGCCACGAGTACACGCTCTCCAAGCCCAAGAGCGACCGGCTCAACCTGCTGAAGGCAACGCGCGCCCACTTCGGCCAGATCTTCATGCTCTACTCTGACCCAGCCGGGAGCGTGGAGAAGATTTTGTATGACGGCGCCGGCCCCGCGGAAGCGGAAGTCACCGACGAGTACGGCGTGCTGCACCGCATCTGGCGGGTCAGCGACCCGGCGGCCATCCGCCTGCTCGCCTCGGCCATGGCCGACAAGAAGCTCATCATCGCGGACGGTCACCACCGCTACGAAACTGCGCTGAACTACTCCAGGGAGCATGCGCCGGCGTCCGTTGCCAGCGCCGAGCACAGCACAAGCCAGTTGCCCCAGCCCGCCTACCCCGAGGCGGCGGTCATGATGACCTTCGTCAATATGGATTCCGATGGCCTGGTCATCCTGCCCACCCATCGCGTGGTCCACAGCCTTGAGGGCTTTGACCCGGCAGCCTTTGCCCGCGCCGCGGAAGAGTTCTTCACGGTCGAGGCGCTGCCCGAAGCCGACGCTTCTGCATACATTGACAAGCTGAAAGCTCAAACAGGCACGGCCTTTGTCGCGGTGACACGCTCGGGGGCCCTGCTGCTGCGCTCCAAACCGGAAGCAGCGGCCGCAGCGCTGGCCGGCCTGCCTGAGCATCAGCGCAAGCTTGATCTGAGCCATCTGCACACCATCGTGCTCGACCGGCTGCTGGGGCTGGACGCGGAAAAAGTCCGCGAGCAGACCAACATCCGCTACCTGCGTGACGCGGCCGAGGCCGTGGATCAGGCGCGCCGAGGCGAGGCCAATATCACGTTCCTTACCAACCCCGTCACCATGGAGCAGCTGCGGGAAGTGGCCTTTGCCGGTTCTGTCATGCCGCAAAAATCCACTGACTTCTTTCCCAAGCTGCTCAGCGGCATGACCATCTATGCACTGGAGTAAAAGCGCGCTCGCGGCTCTGGCGGCAGCCGGATTGGCTGCTTTGCCGGCCGCCGCGCAGCAGGCTCCGCCCGCCCCCGCGAGCCGTTTCGTGGTGGTGCTGGACGCCGCCCACGGCGGCAGTGACCCCGGCGGACGGCTTGGCAGCGGCCAGCCGGAAAAGGCCGCCACGCTCGCGCTGAGTGTCAGGCTGCGCTCTCTGCTGGCAGCGCGCGGCATCGCAGTCGTCACCACCCGGGAATCTGACGCGACCATTGACTCGAACCGGCGCGCGGCGATTGCAAACTACGCCGCGGCGCAGGTCTGCCTGAGCCTCCACGCATCGGACAGCGGCTCGGGAGCGCACCTGTTTGTCTCCTCGCTTGCGCCCGTGCAGGCCACGCGCTTCGCCGCCTGGAAAACGGCGCAGGCCGCCTGGGTTACGCGCAGTCTGGCGCTGGCCGGGGTGCTCAACTCCGCTCTGCTGCATGGCGGCATGAACGTGACACTGGATCGCACCACGCTGCCCACGGTCGACAGCATGACCTGCCCCGCCGTTGCTGTTGAAGTTGCGCCGGAGCGCGGACCGGACGGCCAGATCACCGCCGAGCCGGACGACCCCGCCTACCAGGCACGCGTTGCCGGAGCGGTGGCCGCCGCAGTCCTGGAGTTCCGCACGGAGGCCCGCCAGCCGTGATTCCCCGCTACCAGAAGGTCCTCGTCATCGTTCTGCTGGTGGCCTCGCTGGTCATGGGCGGGGTGCTGTGGCAACTGCGTGAGCGTGCCCACAAGCGCCTGCTGGCGGGCGAGGACTCAGCGCCCACCCATGCGCCGGAAGTAGCGCCGTCCGAGCAGGCCACGCTGGTGGCAGCCAACGATGCCGACGGCTCCCTGCTCGCCCAGGCTCACTCCCTGCCCCTGCCCCAGGATCCCGGCGCGCGCGCACGCGTCCTGGTGGGCAAACTGCTGGACCTCTACGCCGCCCCGGACTCTGCCCACCCGGTTCCGGGCGGGGCTGCCGGTGTGGCCCAGGTCTTTCTTCTGCCGGCCACAGGCCCCAAGGACCCTCAAAATCCTGATGCGCAACTGGCCGTGATCAACCTGACAGGCAGCTTTGCAGCGAGTCACCCGTCGGGCCTGGAGACCGAAACTCTCACCGTGCTCTCCATCTGCGCCACGCTGCGCGCCAACTTCCCTCGCATCACCCAGGTCCGGTTCCTGGTCGACGGCCAGCAGCGCGACACCCTGGCCGGCCATGCCGACCTCACCCGCACCTATCTCACCGCCAACGCTGTCCCAACCGGGGGAACCAATCCGTGAGCAGTCCTCGAACCTCCGCTCCCACCATTGGCGTCTTCGATTCCGGCTTTGGCGGACTCACCGTGCTGCGCGCTCTGGTGGCCCGGCTGCCGCGCGCGCGCTTTGCCTTCATCGGCGACACCGCGCGCCTCCCCTACGGCTCCAAGTCGCGCCGCACCATCGCCCGCTATGCCGTGGAAAGCGCGCAGTTCCTCGTCCGCGAGCAGGGTGCCGAGTTCCTCGTCATCGCATGCAACACCGCCAGCGCGCTGGCCCTCGACGCCATTCAGGAAGCCGTCCCCATCCCAGTCCTCGGCGTCATTGAGCCTGGCGCCGCTGCGGCCCGCGCCGCCTCGCGCACCGGGGACGTGCTGGTGATCGCCACCGACGCCACCGTGCAAAGCCATGCCTACGCCTCAGCCTGCCGCGCACAGGGACTGCGCGCGATTGAGAAAGCCTGCCCGCTGCTCGTTCCGCTGGTCGAGGAGGGCTGGACTAGCCATCCCGTCACCGCCGAGGTCATCGGCATCTATCTCGACGAGTTGAACGCCGAAGCCGCCGCCCAGGGCCTGCACGCTGACACGCTGGTCCTCGGCTGCACGCACTACCCGCTGCTGCGGCCCGCCATCGAGCGTGCCGTACCGGCAGGCATGCGAGTGATCGACTCCGCAGAGTCAGCCGCCGAAGCCGCCGCGCATCTTTTCCATGGCCGCGCCGCGCCGCTCTCCTCCGGCGATACCCCGCCCACTGAAATCCGCTGCTTCGCCACCGACTCGGTGGAAAAGTTCGAGCGGCTCGGCTCCCGCTTCCTTGGGCGTCCAGTCGGCCACGTCGAGCTGGTTGACCTGGGCGGCTGAGCAGGCGGCCCAGGACCCCCTGCACAACGCCGCCTGCGGTCGTCATCGCACCTTCCACTTCATCGAGAGCGCGGTGAGCTTTTCATCGAGCGTTGCCTCCGCCTTGGGCGCTGGCCTCGGCGCGGGCTTGGACACGGGCTTTGCGGTGCGCGACGCCGGCGCAGCGAGCGCCTTGATGGAAAGTGCAATGCGCTTTGCCTTCGTGTCCACACTGAGCACCATCACTTTGACGATCTGGCCCGTCTTCACTGCTTCCGAAGGGTCCTTGATGAAGCGGTTGGACAGCTCACTGATGTGCACCAGCCCGTCCTGATGGACACCGATATCGACAAATGCGCCAAACTTGGTCACATTCGTCACCACGCCCTCCAGCACCATGCCCGCCTGCACATCGGCGATCTCGCGGACCTCTTCGCGGAAGCTGGGCGCAACAAACTTGTCGCGTGGATCGCGCCCGGGTTTGCGCAATTCGGCCAGGATGTCCTGCACGGTATAGGTCCCCGCGGAAAGCTGACGCGCATCCACCTGCTCAAGCAACTGCGGCTGGCGGATGATCTCGCTCACTGAGGTCTCGAGCGACTGCGCAATCTGCTCGACCACCGGGTACGACTCAGGATGTACGGCTGTCAGGTCCAGCGGATTGTCACCGTTGCGGATGCGCAGAAAACCAGCTGCCTGCTCAAATGTCTTGGGTCCGATGCCCGGCACCTCCAGCAGTTGCATGCGTGAACGAAAGCTGCCCTTCTCGTTGCGATAGCTCACGATGTTCAGCGCGGATCGCTCGGTGATGCCCGCGACATGACGCAGCAGCGTCCATGAGGATGTGTTCAGGTCCACGCCGACCTTGTTCACGCAGCTCTCGACAACATTTTCCAGCGACTCGGCCAACTGCCGCTGATCCACATCGTGCTGGTACTGGCCCACGCCGATCGACTTGGGATCGACCTTCACCAGTTCGGAGAGCGGGTCCTGAAGCCGGCGCGCAATGGAGATGGCGCCGCGCACCGTCAGATCGAGATCGGGAAACTCCTGCCGCGCAACGTCCGACGCAGAGTAGACGCTGGCCCCCGACTCGCTTACCGTCACGGAGAAAATTTCCTGGATGCCCTTGTCACGCAGAAAGCCGCGCACAAAGGCGTCCGTCTCGCGCGAGGCGGTTCCGTTGCCGATGGCGACGGCGCGGATGTTGTGCCTGCGCAGCAGCGCTTCCAGCTTCGGCGCAGCCTCTGCATTGCCCTGCTTTGAAGTGTGGAGATAGAGCACGTCGTGCGCCAGCAGCTTGCCGGTTTCATCCACCACGGCGACCTTGCAGCCTGTGCGCAGGCCGGGGTCGATGCCCAGCACGGCGATCGGCCCGGCGGGCGGCGCCAGCAGCAGGTTATAAAGATTGTCGCGAAAAACCTGAATCGCTTCCGTGTCCGATCGCCGCTTCAACTCCAGGCGAATCTCGGCCTGAATGGATGAATTCAGCAGGCGTTTCCAGGCGTCGTCGATGGCCAACTCAAGCTGCTCTGTCCAGTCGCCCGGCGCGCGCATCACATGCCGGCGCATGATTGCCACGGCGCGCTCCCCTTCAACCTCGATGAGGAAGTAGAGCACGTTCTCGCCTTCGCCGCGTCGGATGGCCAGCATCCGGTGCGAGGGAATGGTCTTCACCGGCTCCCTGTACTCGTAATACATCTTGAACTTTTCCTGCTCGTCCACCGCATCAGTCACCTTGCGGCTCATCACCACGCCTTCGTCGAACACAAGGTGGCGAAGCGCTTTGCGCAGGTCCGCGTCTTCGCTGATCCACTCGGCCACGATGTGCCGCGCCCCCTCGAGCGCGTCCTCAATCGTCGCCACGCCCAGTTCTGTATTCACAAATCCGGCTGCAAGACTCTTGAGCGGATCTGTGGCAGGCTGTTGCGCCCAGAGATAAGCAGCCAGCGGCTCCAGGCCTTTCTCGCTGGCAATGGTGGCCTTGGTGCGCCGCTTGGGCCGGTAGGGCAGATACAGGTCTTCAAGCTCGCTCTTATCGAGCGTGGCCTCGATGCGCGCCTTGAGATCGTCCGTCAGCTTGCCCTGCTCCGCAATGGAAGCGAGAATGGTCTCCCGCCGGTCCGCCAGCTCGCGGAAGTAAGCCAGCTTCTCTTCGATGGCGCGAATCTGCACCTCGTCCAGATTGCCTGTGGCCTCCTTGCGATACCGCGCAATGAAGGGAACCGTGCCGCCGTCGTCGAGAAGTTCGATGGCGGCTACCAGTCCGCGCGTGGGCAGGTTCAACGTTTTTGAAATATGAAGAAGGATTTCAGAGGAGAGATTTTTCTTGTCGGTCATGAGCAGTCTTCGTTCATGGTACATGCCGTCGCTGAGGAAAACTTCGCGTCCCGTATTGTGCAAGAACGACGTCTATTCCTGGCGGCTGCGGAACTGCTCCCGTCTTTGAATCGCGCCCGGGACGCGCTATCGCGATTGGACTTCCCCCGTGGGGCCCGCAACCGCCGCGGCCGATTGCGCAGGTTTGCGCCGCGCTTTGGACGACGCGAAGAAGATGATAGTCTTGATGGAGCGGATCGAGTCGCCGGCTTGCCCTGACGATGATTGAATGAATTCGTCCGGCCTCCGAAACTGAGTCAGAGATCGCTTTTGGCGCGCAATATCGTCAAGATCACAACCACCGTTTCAGTCTGGCGCACACGAGATGCTTCAGGCGCGGGGCGAACCCGGGTGATGCAGAAATGCCTCACCCATTGGCTTCAAGCCTGCCAGTCATGCAGTTTGTGCTTTAAGCCATAACCGGGCGGGTGTATGCTGTGCCCGACGCAACCCAACGCAAACATCTGCCAGAACAGCTTGCTCGCTTCAGCGTGGGGCGGTTTTTGGAGTTTGGTACGACCGGTGGAACTTCACACAGATGAGGCCGCCGGCTTTGCAATGCTTAAAAAACATTTTTTGTCACATGCTCTAAGTCTTTAGGCTTGTCGTACGACTCGAAGCTGAACCAAATACGGAACAGTTTCTTCGAGTCCGGGGGTCGGCAGCGAAATACAAGGTAGTATCTGACGCGTCAGAAAGCGCCACGTGCCGGGTTGGCCCGCTTGAGAAAACTCCGGCAGACGTGACGGCGCCTGCGATGCGGTGAGGATAACGATGTCTTTGTGCATGAACCAGGCAACGGCGGAGAAGCTCATGTCAGGCGCCATCGGCGCTCCCGCACGAGAGCTTGCGCAGTGGACGCATCGCAGCGTCTACCGGGCAGCAGGGCTGCTCGCATTTCAATTCGACCATTCATCCACCAACATTTTCGCGCCCCAGGGAACACCAGCGCGCTCGATCTTCGGGCTTTCGATGCTCGTTCTCGCCATCTGCGCGGCCATCTTTCTCGTCGTCTCCGGCCTTCTGCTTTACACGCTCATCCGCTATCGCCACCGCAACGGCGACTCGAATCGGGAACCCGCGCAGATCTACGGCAGCAATCAGGTCGAGCTCTCATGGACGGTCATTCCGGTTCTGATCATCGTCGTTTTGTTTCTTGCCACCGCGCGCGTGATCTTCATTACCGAGCAGGCGCGCAAGCCCGCGTCCGCAGTGGATGTGGTGGTCATCGGCCACCAGTACTGGTGGGAGTATCGCTATCCCAAACTGGGGATTGTGACGGCCAATGAGTTGCATGTGCCCGTCAGCGACCCCGGCCATCCCACCCCGACCTATCTCACGATGTCGTCCGCGGACACAGACCACAGTTTCTGGGTTCCTGAATTGGCGGGCAAGATGGATGTCATCCCGAACAAGGTGAACACCATGTGGATCGACCCGGAAAAGCCGGGACTGTACCTGGGTCAGTGCGCGCAGTACTGCGGTACGCAGCACGCCAAGATGCTGATTCGCGTCTACGCCGACTCGCCGGCCGACTTTGCCGCATGGGTTGCCGCGCAGCAGCATCCGGCATTGCAGAACGCCAGCGCTTCAGAGGGAAGTGCCGTCTTCCAGCGCAATGCCTGCATCAGTTGTCACGCGATCTCAGGCACCGCGGCAAAGGGAACGTTCGGGCCCGACCTGTCACACGTCGCCAGCCGCGCCACAATCGCGTCCGGTTCCGTACCCAATACGCCGGAAAATCTCCGCGCCTTTGTCGACGATCCGGCGCACTTCAAGCCAGGCGCCCTGATGCCTGCCATGCACCTCAGCGATCACGATCTCGACGCCGTGACGCAATACCTCATGACGCTTCGTTAACAGCCAGAAGAAGAGGAACCTATGGCCACTCATACTCCGGCGACCTCCATTGCAGCCCACCCGGCATTGCGGCAACGCGGCCGGGCGCTCGATGTGTTGTATGACTGGATCACGACCGTCGATCACAAAAAGATCGGGCTGATGTACATCGGGTATGCGCTGATCTTTCTTGTCATCGCGGGCATTGAGGCGCTGCTGATGCGCGTCCAGCTCGCTGTTCCCAACAATACATTCGTGTCGCCGCAGACCTTCAACCGGCTCTTCACCATGCATGGCACGACGATGGTGTTCTTCGTCGGCATGCCTATCCTGTTCGGCTTCGGCAATTACCTTATCCCGCTGATGATCGGCGCGCGCGACATGGCCTTCCCGCGGCTGAACGCCTTCAGCTTCTGGATCTCCGCATTTGGCGGCGTGCTTCTCTACTTCAGTTACTTCGCCGGCAGCGGACTCTACGGCGCGGGCACGGCGCCGGATGTCGGCTGGTTCGCTTACGCTCCGCTTACGGCCCGGGTCTTCTCGCCCGGCCACAGCACAGACTACTGGACGCTGAGCGTCCTGCTCAGCGGCGTTGGCAGCATCGGCACGGCGCTCAACATTGTCGCAACAACGCTGAGCATGCGCTGTCCCGGCATGAAGCTGAGCCGCATGCCGCTGCTGGTCTGGCTCTACTTCGTCACCAGTTGCATCGCTTTCATCGCAATCAGCCCGCTGACCGCGGCACAGATCATGCTCATGATTGACCGCTACCTGGGCGGCCACTTCTTCGATACCCAGGCGGGCGGCTCCGCGGTTCTGTGGATGCACTTCTTCTGGATCTTCGGACACCCCGAGGTCTACATCCTCGTGCTGCCGGCCTTTGCCTTCGCCAACGAAATCATTCCCGTCTTCTCGCGCAAGGCGATCTTCGGCTATCCCGCGATGGTGGCGGCCACCGTCGCCATCGGCTTTATCAGCATGGGCGTATGGGCACACCACATGTTCACGGTCGGCCTGGGGCCCGGCGCCAATGCGTTCTTCACCCTGGCAACCATGGTGATTGCAGTGCCTACCGGCATCAAGATCTTCAACTGGCTGGCTACTCTCTGGGGCGGCAGCATTCACTTCACCACTCCCATGATCTTTGCCATCGGGTTCCTCTTCCAGTTCCTGATTGCGGGCCTTACCGGAGTCATGCTCGCCGCTTCACCCTTCGACTGGCAGTTGGGCAATTCCTACTTTGTCGTCGCCCACTTCCACTATGTCCTGGTTGGCGCCATCCTCTTCATGATCTTCTCGGCGTTCTATTACTGGTATCCAAAGATGACCGGACGCATGATGTCAGAGAAGCTGGGCAAGTGGCACTTCTGGCTCCTGGTCATCGGCTTCCATCTCACCTTCGACTTCATGCACATCCCCGGCATTCTCGGCATGCCCCGCCGCATCTACACCTACGAGGCGGACCGCGGATGGGCCATCTGGAACATGATCGTCAGCAGCGGAGCCATCTTTCAGACCATTGCCACCCTCATCTTTGTCTACAACCTTGTATGGTCTTTCTTCAAAGGTCCCAAGGCAGGAGCCGACCCCTGGGATGCATGGACGCTCGAATGGTCCACCACTTCCCCGCCCCCGAGCTATAACTTTGCCAGAACCCCGACAGTGGAAAGCAGACGCCCGCTCTGGGATTTGAAGCACCCTGAAGACCCCGACACCAACTATGAATAGACAGAGCAGTCGAGGAGCAGCCTGATGAGCACAGCAGTGGCAATATCGCACCCGGCCAGCGAAGAATGGAGGCAGCCTTCGCGCGGCATCGTCGGCATGGCGTGCCTCATCGCGGCCGAGTCGGCAATCTTCATTATCTTTGTCGTGGCCTACATCTTCTATTTGGGCAAGAGCCTAAGCGGGCCTACTCCGCGCGAGGTGCTGGACCTGCCCATCCTTTCCACCATCTGCCTGCTCTCGAGCAGTATCACCGTGCACTTCGCGGTACATGAGTTGCGCGCGGGCAGGATCGGCCGAAGCTCATCCTGGCTCGCAGCGACCGTCCTGCTGGGCAGCATCTTCATCGCCGGCACGGCGCGCGAGTGGCACGAACTCATCTATCGCCACGGCCTCACCATCCGCACAAATCTTTTTGGAACGACCTTTTATTCTCTGGTGGGGCTGCACGCGTCGCACGTCATCGCCGGCCTCATCATGCTGAGCATTGCTCTCATCTTTTCCCTCATGGGCAAGGTAAACAGCAGCCATGCCGGTCGGCTCGAGGTTCTTTCAATTTACTGGCATTTTGTCGATGCGGTGTGGGTCGTCGTCTTCACCGTCGTCTATGTTCTTGGCCGCTGAGGCGGCAAGCGAGGTACGCAATGCAGCACGAGAGCGAGACTGAGCACAACGCAGTGCACATGCCGGCGCCAACGGTATGGCCGCTGGTGCTGGCGCTGGGACTGACACTTATCTTTACCGGCATGGTCACAAGCGCGGCCATCAGCGCGCTCGGCCTGCTGCTGTCGCTGGCGGCAAGCCTGGGATGGTTCCGCGAGGTGCTGCCCGTTGAGGCCCACTTGATGGTCGAGACGAGCGAGGAGGAAATTGAAATCTCCAGCGCCCGCAAATCCATTGACCGGCTGCCCATTGACCCACTGCACCGCAAGATGGTCCCGGTCGAAACATTCCGCATCACAACCGGATTGAAAGGCGGCATCGCCGGCGGCATCGCCATGATCGTCCCTGCAACGGCCTTCAGCCTGATCAAGTATCACAGCCTCTGGTACGCCACAAATCTGATGGCTGCCGGCGGTTTCGTAAGCTGGGCGGGCCAGAGCAATGAATTCCTTGCCCAGTTTCATTGGCAGGGCTTGCTGGCTGCCCTTGTCATTCACACGATTGCCTCGCTGCTGGTCGGTCTGCTCTACGGCGCCATGCTGCCCATGTTTCCCAGGTGGCCGATCCTCACCGCAGGCTTTCTTGCTCCCCTGCTGTGGACGGGCCTGCTTTCTTCCACGCTGGCAATCATCAGCCCCGTCTTGAACGAGCGCATCAACTGGTTCTGGTTCATTCCATCGCAGATTGCTTTCGGGCTGGTCGCAGGCTACGTCGTCAATCTGCAGGCCCGGGTGCGCACGCCGCAGTTTCAGGCGCTGCCGTTTGCTCTGCGCGCCGGACTGCACGGCGCAATCGGTGAGCCGCAGGATGAGACCGGAAAGAAGGACGGACAGGAATGAAGAGCCGCCTCAAAGCATTGCCACTTCTCGCCCTGGGCGCAGCGGCGCTTGTCTGCCTCGGTTGCAAAAGCATGCCGGGATATCCCAGGCAGGAGTCCGAGGTCGCTCGCCCCGACGAGGTGCTCGACTTCAACACGCTTTACAAGCAGAACTGCTCAGGCTGTCACGGAGAAAACGGACGCGATGGCGCAGCGCTGCCCTTGAATAATGCCGCTTATCTCGCTATCGCCGGAGCAGGCAATCTGCGCACCATCACGGCCAAAGGCGTGAACGGCACGCTGATGCCCCCCTTTGCGCGCAGCGCGGGCGGAACCCTCACCGACCAGCAGATTGATGTTGTGGTCCAGGGCATGCTCCACAAGTGGGGCAAGCCGGCTGAGTTTGCCGGCATCACTCTTCCTCCCTACGCCAGCAGTTCGCCGGGCAATGCCGGGGAAGGACAGAAGACGTTTGTCGCAGCCTGCTCCCGTTGCCACGGAGTGGACGGCACGGGCATCAAGTCGGCAGCCGATGGCAAGCCCGCGCAGCAGGGAGCTTCACCTGACTCGATCGTGGACCCGTCCTACCTGGCTCTCGTCAGCGATCAGAGCCTGCGCAGCCTCGTCATCGCCGGACGGCCCGATGAGAACGTGCCCGACTGGCGCGGCTATATCACGGGCCCAGGCGCACACGCACTCACTCCGCAAGAGATTGACAACATTGTTGCCTGGCTGGCAGAACATCGCGCACCCGCGCCCGCTCAATCTGCAAGCGGCACAGGCAGCACGTCCGGCGCAACCGGCAAGGAGATCCAATGAGCACACCCCACGATCCCGGCGCGCAGTTGCAGCCAGAAGGGACAACCGAGGCCACGACTGCTGCGGCGGCCAAGGATGCACTGCACACGCGGCGCGCATTTCTCTTCAAGCTCTCACTTTATTTGAACGGTGCAGTCGGCGCTGTGCTGGCCGTGCCCATTTTTGGCTACATTCTCGGCCCTGCGTTCAGGAAGAGTGCGAGCTACAACTCCTGGGTATCGCTCGGCACTGTCAGCGAGTTCCCCGAGGGTGAAACGCGCCTCGCTGACTATCGCAATCCCGTCACCATGGTTTCAGACGGCGCAACGGGAAACGCGGCCTGCTGGGTACGGCACATCGAGGGAAAGAGGTTTCAGGTCTTCGCCATCAATTGCGCACACCTTGGCTGCCCGGTTCGCTGGTTTGCGCAGTCGCGGCTGTTTCTGTGTCCGTGCCACGGCGGCGCGTATTACGAGGACGGCTCACGTGCGTCAGGGCCCCCAGAGCGCGGCCTCTTCGAGTACGAATACAAGCTCGTCGGCAATCACCTGATGATCCAGGCAGGAGCCATGCCCACGCCCGCAACAGAGGCGTGCGCAAAAAAGCCGAAGCCGCTGATCCAGATCGAGTCTCCATCTTCTGCCGCGCCTGCGCAGGAAGCTGAAGCCGCAGAAAGGTCCTCCTCATGGCCAGCCTGAACAAGCGTTCCAATTCCGCCGCTGGCAGGACGTTCGCCTGGCTCGACCGCCGTCTCGGACTCGCCAAGCCGCTGACCGAGGCCGCGCAGCACCCGACACCGGAGCGCAGCGCCAGCTGGTGGTATGTCTTCGGCAGCGCCGCAACAGTGCTTCTGATCCTGCAAGTGGTCACGGGCATTCTCCTCGCGCTTGTCTACTCGCCCTCGGCCGGCGAAGCGTGGGGCAGCCTGCAGTTTCTCAATCACAACGTCACGCTGGGCTGGCTTCTGCGCGCGATTCATGGCTGGGGATCGGACTTCATGGTCGCCATCGTCCTCATCCACATGGTGCAGGTCTTCCTCTTCGGCGCATACAAGTTTCCGCGCGAGCTCACCTGGATCATCGGAGTCTTTCTGCTGCTGCTCACGCTCGGCATGGCATTCACCGGGCAGGTGCTGCGCTTTGACCAGGACGCCTATTGGGGCCTCGGTATCGGCGCTTCAATTATCAGCCGCGTTCCGTGGATCGGCGGCCCATTGGTCCACATGATGCTCGGCGGTCCCATCATCGGCGGCCAGACGCTCTCGCGCTTTTTCGCCTTGCACGTTTTCGTGATTCCCGGCATTCTGCTCGCCCTGGTTGGTCTGCATGTCTGGATGGTGTTGCGCCTGGGCATCAACGAGTGGCCCATGCCGGGACGCATTGTAAGCAAGGCAACCTACGAGCACGAATATCACGAGCTGACAGAAAACAGCGGTGTCCCCTTTGTTCCCGACGCAGCATGGAAGGACGCTGTCTTCGCCGCGGCCATCATGCTGTCCGTCCTTGCATGCGCGCTTTATTTTGGCCCCTTCGGCCCAACCGGGCAGCCCGACCCCACCATCATTCAGACCGCGCCCAAGCCGGACTTCGCTTTCCTCTGGATTTACGCGGTGCTCGCCTATCTGCCTCCGGAGCTTGAAACGCCTTTCATCTTCATCGCGCCAATCGTCGTCATTGGTGGCATGCTGCTGCTGCCTCTGGTGGCAGGTGAGGGCGAGAAGCATTGGAAGCGCCGTCCCATCGCCGTGCTCATGGTCGGCATCATCGCCGTAACGCTGGCCATCTTCACGCAGCTTGGCACCTACACGCCGTGGAGCCCCATCATGGAAGCATGGTCCGGCGAGGCAATCCCGGTTGCCTATCTGCAACAGCGCTCGCCGCTGGAGCGCCAGGGCGCACTGGTGCTGCAGAACAAGCAGTGCCGCAACTGCCACGCACTGGGCGGCGTGGGAGGCATGCGCGGGCCGGCGCTCGACTCCCTGGCGACCCGCATGACGGAGGACCAGATCATTCGCCAGGTCTTGCAAGGCGGCGGAAACATGCCCGCATACGGCAAGGCTCTCAGCCCCGCGGAAACGCGCGCACTCGTCAGCTTCCTGATGACGCTGCGCGAAAAGAATCTCGCGCCTGCCGTCGATGCCTCGCGCTCCCTCACGCATGCAGGGGCGATGCGCGTACCCGCGAAATCAGACGTAGTGAGAACGCCGTAGCGCATGTCCACTGCAATGCAATCCGTGCTGGAAGACTGGTCGCTTCCGGTCTGGCTCACCCTGGCCACCGTGCTCACGACCGTCGTGTATGTGCGCGGATGGCTCGCCCTGCGCAAAACACGCCCTGAGCAATTCCGCGGATGGAGGCTCGTGTCTTTCCTCGCAGGCATGGCCAGCTTGTGGATCGCAATCGGCTCTCCGCTCGACGCATTCGCCGATGTCCTGCTCAGCGCGCATATGGTCGAGCACCTGATCCTGATGTCGATCGTGCCGCCGTTGGTTCTCATGGGACTTCCCGTTGTCCCGCTCCTTCGGGGCCTGCCAGAGATCATGCGCAAATGGATAGCCGGTCCGCTGCTGAGACTCAGTCCCCTTCGCCGCCTGGCGCACTGGCTTGTATTGCCTTCTGTCGCGTGGCTGGCAATGAACATCACTTTTCTCGGTTGGCACGTGCCCGGCGCATATGACCTCGCCCTCGAAAACGAAACCGTGCACGATCTGGAGCACCTCTGCTTCCTCTTTACCTCGCTGCTTTTCTGGTGGTGCATCGTCCGTCCATGGCCCACCACGCGGCGCAGCCTTCGCTGGGGGATTCTGCTCTATCTGGTTGGCGCCGATCTTGTGAACACCGCGCTATCGGCCTTTCTCGCCTTCTGCAATCGCCCGGTCTATACCTTTTACGTTGAGCATCCGAACCCGTTTGGCATTGCGCCGCTTCCCGATCAGATTCTGGGCGCGGTGGTCATGTGGGTTGTGGGCTCGCTCGTATTCCTCGTGCCGGCGGGAATCATCACCATTGAACTCCTTCAGCCGTCCCGGAATCGCAGCGTATACACAAGCGCCTGATCCCGCCGGGGAGCAATACCGGCGCGACGGTTAAAGCCTGAATCTCAGACCTGCACCCAGGCAACCAAATTACAGAGCAAAAAATATTTTCCCTTGCTAACTAATCCTTTAGTTGTTCGTCCATCGATTGTGCAGCAAATCTCGCCCCTGAGATTGCCGCATGAAATCAACAGGATAGAGATGCCTCCAAAGAAGTCCAATACGCTGACTGAAGCCGAGCTGAGGCTCATGAAGATCCTCTGGAAGCGCGGCGATTCCGCGGTCAACGACCTGGTCGCCGCGATGCCGGAGGGTGAGGCCCTGGCCTATAACTCGGTGCTGACAACCATCCGCATCCTCGAGCAAAAGGGTTATGTCGAGCACCGCCAGGCCGGCCGCGCCTTCGTCTATCGCCCTTGCGTGGCAGAGCACGAGGCCAGCCAGTCTGAGATCCGTCACGTGCTGAACCGCTTCTTTGGCAACTCGCGCGAACGCCTCGTGTTATCACTGCTGGGCGACGAGACGATTTCGCCCGAAGAATTGCAGCGGCTCAAGGACGCCATCCGGGACGCAGGCCCCGACAGCGCAGAAGCGGAAGAGGTGTAGCGCATGCAGCCATCGGCAATCATTGACGCACTTCCGTGGGCAATGTCCGCTGCGGGCGATGCGCTCTCCGCTGCGTTCAGTGCATTTTCACAGGGAGCGGCGCCCATCCTCGCGACCGCATTCTGGCAGGGCATCGTGGTTGCTTCCGGTCTGGCCATCTGCCTTCGGCTTGCGCCCCGCATGCCTGCAGCGCAACGCTTCGCCGTCTGGGCGTCGGGATTCGCCACACTTGTAGCGCTCCCCTTTGTGCCCCTGTTGTCGCATCTCACTTTCGCAGCATCCAACGGTGTCGCCATCGGAGCAGCCGAGACTTCAACGAAACCCTGGTTGCAGCTGGACATGCGCTGGAGCCTGGCGCTCGCCGCACTCTGGCTCGCCGCGTCGGTCTTTCGCGCTGCGGAGCTTGCGCTGCACTCATTCCGCTTGCGCAAGTTGTGGAAGACCGCGACTCCAATCGAGCCCTGCATCAGCGGAACATCCTCGCAGGGCGGCATGCGAGGACGCATGCAGGTACAGCTCTGCACAACACAAGAGCTGGATCGCCCCAGCGTCATTGGATTTTTTGCGCCTCGCATTCTTATCCCCGAGTGGCTGCTCGCTCGACTCACGCCCGAAGAACTGCAGCAGGTGATTCTGCATGAAGCCGAACATCTGCGTCGCGGCGATGACTGGACCAATCTTTTCCAGAAGCTTTGCCTGGTTCTTTTCCCTCTGGACCCCGCGCTCTGGTGGATCGAGCGCCGCCTCTGCCAGGAGCGGGAGATGGCCTGTGACGAAGGAGTCGTGCGCGTCACGCGCGCACCGCATGCCTATGCGGCCTGCCTTGCGAATCTCGCCGAGCGCGGCCTGCAGCATCGCGCAGAGGCTCTTTCGCTGGGCGCATGGCGGCACCGCCCTGAACTCGCCCAGCGCGTGCACCGCATCCTGCAGCGCAGGAATGCCTTGAATCCGCTGGCAACACGCGCTTTGCTGGGAGTGCTTGGTTGCGCCCTTCTGTTCACCTCAGTGGAACTCGCGCGCTGCCCGCAGTTGGTTGCGTTTGTTCCCGCGCGCACTGCGGGAAGCGCGCAGGCAGCCGCAACGACAACTTCGCAGGCCGGAACGCCGCGGCTCATCAGCGCAGCGTACACGCCCGTGCGCAAGACCGCCGCTACCACACGTGGGTTCCGCGCAACGCAGGCGAATGCGCTTGTTGCACGTAGTTCTGAGACACGTGGCGCATCCGCGTCATACGCCGCAGCAGCATGGAAAGCTTCGTCCTCGCAACGCGCCGCCAGTTCGCCGCAGCATATGATGAACGTGGCATTCGCTGGTTCACCGTCCGGCTCTGCCGATGAGCAGCAATGGATTGTGCTCACCGCCTGGGATCAGGTGGATACTGCGAGTCATGCTGCGCGCACATCCGCTGACTATGACACCGTCGAGAGCGCAGATCCAATCACTGCTCCGGCCTCAGTGCAGCCAGGAGACCGCGTGACGGGCCAGATCACAGTCACCCGGTTGATCTTCAAATTTCTTCCCGCAGGTTCCACATCCGCTCAGCCGGTTGCAGTGCCCGTCCGCAGCGGCTGGTTCGTGATTCAACTCTAAACATCAACTTCACCCCACTGAGAGGTAACCATGTCCGCATCAACTAATTCATTAGTCGCAACAGCAAAACGTTTCGCTGTCCCCGCGGGAGCAGCGGCAACCGTTCTTCTGGGACTCACGTTCCTGCTCGGCCACGACACGGCGCAGGCCGCCAGCAACGGCGCGTCTCCCATGGATGACAACAGCGTCTCCTCACTGGTTGCGCTGGATAACGCGGTTGAAGCCGTGGCTGCTCGCGTCACGCCAGCCGTGGTCAACGTCGCTGTCACGTCGCGCGCTTCGGCGCAGGACGTCATGTCCGACGACAGCCCGGACAATTCACCGCGCGATCTGCCACCCGGGCTGCAGCAGTTCTTCTTTGGTCCGCAGGGCCACGGCCAGGGCATGACACCGCCGGCACAGGTCGAGCATGGCATCGGCAGCGGCATCATCATCTCGCCGGACGGATACATCCTCACCAACAATCACGTCGTCAACGGTGCCACGCAGATCCGAGTCACACTGCACGACCGCCGCGTCTTCCCCGCCAGGCTGATCGGAGACGACAAACTCAACGACCTGGCAGTCATCAAGATCAACGCAACAAACCTGACGAGCGTTGCATGGGGTGACTCCACCAAGCTGCACCCCGGCCAGACCGTTCTCGCTTTCGGCAGCCCCTTCGGCTACTTCCAGTTCTCGGTGACACGCGGCATTGTGAGTGCTCTCGACCGGCCCAATCCCTACTCCGATGATCCGCGCAAGCCCGGCGACTTCATCCAGACCGACGCTGCCATCAATCCCGGCAACTCCGGCGGGCCGTTGGTGGATGCGCACGGGGAGTTGGTCGGCATCAACACCTTCATCATCTCCAACAGCGGTGCCTTCGCGGGTGCGGGCTTTGCCATTCCCTCGCAGATTGCCAAGGCCTCAGCTGATGCCATCATCAAAAACGGCGACGTGCATCATGGCTACCTGGGCATCAGCATGAATGATGTCACGCCCGATAACGCCAGCTTCTTCAGCGTCCCCGACGCGGCCGGAGCGATCGTCAGCCAGGTGACGCCCGACTCGCCCGCCAGCCGCGCCGGACTCAAGAGCGGAGATGTTCTGCGTGAATTGAACGGCAGGACGATCGTCAATGGAAGCGCCCTGCAGGTGGCCGTCACGCAGACTGCTCCAGGCAACACAATTGCCCTCGGCATTCTTCGCGATGGCAAGCCCGAAACAGTCAAGGTCACAGTGGGCGAGTTTCACGCCGACAATGAAGTGGCTGACAATACCGGCCATGGTTCGCCACAGGGCGGAAGGCTCGGCCTCGCTGTCAGCGACCTGACTCCGGACCTTCGCGATCAGTTGCGCATCCCTGCGCGCGTCAACGGCGCAGCCATCCAGGACGTTCGTCCCGCCAGCCCCGCAGATGATGCGGGCCTCGCCCCCGGCGACGTCATCCTCGAGGTGGACCGGCGCCCTGTCGAAAGCGCGGATAAATTCGTGAGCGCAATTCACTCCATCCCCGCCGGCAAGAGCATCCTGCTCCTCGTCTGGTCAAGGGGTGGCGCCAGCTATCGGGTTGTGCACCCGGTCCAGAACCCGCAAAGCGGCATGTAGACAAGGCCGCAGAATGGGCCGCTGCAACCCGCGAGGGCGCAGCGGCCCGAGCTTCCTTTACCCCGCCCCATCTGTTTGTCGCGCATGTCACTGCCTGGCTTTGCAAAGCCGCTTATACTCCAAGGTGCCAAAGAATGCACGGCGGCCGGGCTGTTCCGCTGAAGCGGCCGCACAGGCGGCACGATGCAACCAGACTCCAATCCGCGGGCAGAACAGCCGCCAGTCGCCGTTTGGGGAATCCTCGTCCTCGTCGGATTCACGGCTGTCATCGGGCAGATTGTTCTCATGCGGGAACTGATCCTCCTCTTCAATGGCAATGAGCTCTCCATGGGCCTCATGCTGGCCACCTGGCTGCTGTGGACCGCCGCCGGAAGCAGCCTGACTGGCCTCATCGTTCGCGAGAACACCAGCGTGCGCATTCCCATCGCGCTCGCCGAATGTCTCTGCGGACTGAGCCTGCCGCTCACCGTATGGGCACTGCGTTCGGCCAGGGCTCTCTTTCAGACCGTACCCGGCGAAGTCCTGGGCCCTGCGCCTGTGCTGCTCATTTCTCTGGTGTGCCTGAGCGTATTTTGCTTGTTGTCGGGATGCCTTTTCGTTTTGGCCGTACGCAGTTACCAGCAGCAGCGCGCCGTCACAGGGCGGATCGCCACCAGTTATGCCTACCTGCTTGAGACGGCCGGCTCCGGCTTTGGCGGCATCTTCACGAGCTTGCTTCTGCTGCGCGCCTTTGGCTCGTTCCAGCTTTCCATGATTGTGGCCCTGCTGAATCTTGGCGTTGCTGCGAGCCTCATTTTCAAAACAAGCCGCAGGCAGGCTCTTGCGATTGCGTTGGCAGGCATGGTCCTTGCCGTTCCGCTTCTTCTGGTTTGCGCTCCGCGCCTGGAAGAGTCCGCGCAAGAGCACTTGTGGAAGGGTTTTCAAGTGCTCGGATCGCAGGACTCCATCTACGGCAAACTCACGGTCGTCGATGCCGGCGGCATGCACAGCATCTACGACAACGGCTCACTCATCGCCAACGTGCCGGACGAATCCGCAGCCGAGGAGTCTGTTCACTATGCCCTGCTGGAGCATCCTGCGCCAGGACGAATTCTGCTCATCGGCGGGGGCATAAACGGCAGCATCGTTGAGGCCCTCAAACATCCAACTCTGCAACGGATCGATTACGTGGAGCTGGATCCCTCGCTCATCTCCGTGTTTCGGCGTTTCTTTCCCGCGGCTGCTACGCGCGCCTTCGCCGATCCGCGCATCCATGTGCATTACATCGACGGTAGGCTTTTTCTGAAACAATCTTCCGGCAAGTTCGACGCCATCCTGCTCAATCTGCCTGATCCGCAGACTGCGCAACTGAACCGTTTTTACACGGTGGAGTTCTTCCGCTCCGCTCGCGATCATCTCGCTCCGGGAGGGCTGCTTGCGCTCCAGCTCGGCGCATCGGAAGACTACATCAGCCCGGCGCTTGCGGATTTTCTGCGCTGCATCCGCCGCACTCTTCGCGAAGTCTTCCCCTATGTCACCGTGATTCCCGGCGGCACGATTCATTTCTTCTCCGCGGTGCAACCCGGTATTTTGACGGATGATCCGCAAGTCCTGGTCCGCAGGTTGCAGGACCGTAATCTGCAGACGCTGTATGTGCGCGAATACTTCATTCCTTTCCGCATGATGCCGGACCGCATGACACAGATCCACGACGTTCTGCAGCCACTGCCTGCGACAGCGGTCAATCGCGACTTTCATCCCGCCGCATACTACTTTGACACCGTGTTGTGGAGCGCGCAGTTCAAGTCCGGCTACTCGCAGTTGCTGCGGCGTGCGTCGCACATTCCATTCGCATCGCTTCTTGCAAGCGTGGCCGCTCTTTCGTCCCTCTTTTTTCTTGCGCTTGCCCTGCTTCCAACTAACCGGAGCCGCACGCGCGCCGCCGGCTTGTGGTCCGTATTCGCCAGCGGCTACACGCTCATGACGCTGCAGATTCTGGTTTTGCTGGCGTTCCAGTCCGTATACGGATATGTCTACGGCGAACTTGCCATGCTGATTGGCATGTTCATGGCTGGCATTGCATCGGGCACATGGTTCAGCAGCGCCCACAGACGCACTGAAGAAACAGCGTCTCTACTGCGGCGTGCAGCCTTCAACCAGGCGGTCCTCGCCATTGCCGCGCCTCTGCTGCTGCTTCTGGTGAGCCTGCTCGCGCGCAATGCAGGCGCCTGGATTGCCCAGGTCGTCTTCCCTGCCCTTGCCCTGCTGTGTGCAATTCCGGGAGGCTATCAGTTTCCCATCGCCACGGAAATCTATCTCGGCGGCAACCGGGCAAAAACAGGCGCAGGCACCCTCTACGCGCTTGACCTGCTGGGAGGCTGCGCCGGTGCGTTGCTGCTGGCCGGCTTTTCCATTCCTCTGTTTGGCTTTTGGAACACAGCATGGCTGGCCACGGCGGTAAGCCTGGCGCCCGCGCTGCTCATGGCGCGAGCAAGCATGGACGCGCGCGCTACTGGGAAATAGCGGGCCGGTGCTCGCCGAACACCACTGCCGTAAACATGAAGATATCGGTATTTTCATCCTTCCAGCAGTTCGGGCGCATCTCCGCCTTGCCGCACGTCTCTTCAAGGAACCGGGTGCGGTCCCAATGCTGCTCAGTCGGGACCTGTGGAAGTAGCAGACCCTCGTTCGTGCCGCTCTTCATCAGCAGGCCGTGCTCGCCAACGACAATCTGACGAACGTCGAGCACGTGCCGGAGCGGCGAAAGCACAGAAATCTCGTACTGCAGCTTCGGAAGCTCCTGCGTCGAAACCGGGTGGAAGCGTGGATCGCGCAAGGCTGCCAGCACCGCCGTGTCCCGCACCGTCAGGTAGAGCGGCTTCACGGCGGAGGTATACCCGATGCACCCTCGCAGATCCCCAGCCTCCTTCAAAGTGACAAAAGCGCCGCGCTCCTGGTGCAGCGCCTCTTCTGGAATCACGCCGGGGGCATACGCCTTCTGTTCACGAACGGCAGACTCCACCGACTTGCGGGCCACCGTCAGCAAAATATCCTTCTCCTTGTCACTCAGCGAGTAGGGCTTCTCCGCTGCCTGCTGGCCCGGCGCCTTCACCAGCGCCACAGCTCCATACCCCACAACGTGCGAGCGGTCGCCGGTTACATCTCCGGAATTGGCATAGCGCAGCAGCTTTGCCTGGTTCGCTCCCATGTGCTCGGCGGCAATCATGGCAGCCACGATTGGCGCGCCTCCGCAGGCCTCCCATACGCGCGCATCAAAGTTGCGCGACATGCTGAAATAATCCCAGGCCTGCAACGCATTCAGCGTCTTGTGGTCCATCTCTTCGGCCTCGGCGTAGGTGTGGTAATGCGACAAATCGGAGCTGGCCACGATAAGCGTGTCTCCTGCACTCGCTTTCACGTCTCCCTTGTCCGGTGATGATCCTTCGTGCTGCAGCAGCCTGGCCAGTGCCACACCCAGGGCGCGGCTGCTCTCATAGCTCTGATCTCCCATGATGATCGGGACCAGCGTAAAACTGCCCAGCACGTGCTGCAGCCACGGCAATTGCACTTCAAGCGCGTGCTCCGCGCCTTTCGATGTAGCCAGATGACCACGGCCCGAGAGCCTGATCGATGAGCTCATCTTTGTCAGTTGTTGCGCAAATGCCTTGTCCACGGGGATCGTCCCCAGCGGCGTCACATATCCGTCTCCGTCATACACAGACGTGAAATCGAACGCCTCATAGTGCGACGGAGCAATCACGACGACGCGTGAGTACTTGCGCCCTTTCAGCGCGGCATAAGTGTAGGCCGCCACTGGACCGGAATACGGATAACCCGCGTGCGGCGCCACCACAGCCAGAATCTGCCCTTTGATGGCAGGCTGTGACGCATGCGACATCATGTCGTCCATCATGGCCGTCAGCTGAGCGGGATCAGCGGGATAGAAGCTGCCGGCCACGCCTGCCTGCCGCATCTTTTGCTGCTCTGCGCCGAAGACCTGTTCCTGTGCCGCGAGCGCCGCGAAACCGAAGCATAGGCCGAACATGAAGAGCCTTCCCCATCGCAATCCCAGACTCATACGCAATTCCTGTCTCCCGCTCTCAAGCGTGCCACACTCCTGGAATCTTCTGCTTGCAAAACGGACACGCACCGTCGCGGATAAGCATCTGCCGGATTTCAAATCCGCCACGTTGCACCAGCATACGCCGGCATTGCGGGCAATAGGTATTCTCCGCTGGATGCCCGGGCACATTGCCGATGTAGACAAAGTGCAATCCCTCGGCCATGGCAATGTCGTGGGCCCGCTCCAGGGTTGAGACCGGTGTGATGGGCAGATTCTTCAACAGGTAGTCCGGGTGAAACTGCGTGAAGTGCACTGGAACATCCGTCCCGAGATTCGCCTTGATCCAGCGCGCCATGCCGGTAAACTCCGCATCGCCGTCATTGAGGGTCGGCACCACAAGGTACACGATCTCGTTCCATTTGCCCATCTTGCGCAACGCGACCAGTGTTTCCAGCACCGGCTTAAGCTCGCCTGACACGATCTTCTTGTAATAGGAATCAGAAAATGACTTCAGATCAATCTTGACCGCGTCCACTCTGCTGTAAACCGCTCGCAAGGGCTCATCCTGGATGTAGCCGTTCGACACCACGATGCTGCGAATGCCCGCTTCGTGCCCGGCATCTGCCGAGTCCATCACGAATTCACTAAAAACTGTCGGCTCGCTATACGTATACGCAATTGTCGGACAGTGATACTGCGCGGCCAGTTCCGCCACACGTTGGGGCGGAATGTACTGCGAAGAGACCTGCTCGGGCCTCGCCTGTGAAATTTCCCAGTTCTGGCAGAACTTGCAGTCAACATTGCAACCGGCCGTAGCCAGGGAAAAAGCCAATGTCCCCGGCAGGTAATGGAAGAACGGCTTTTTCTCGACCGGGTCCACATGCGCAGCGCACACCCTCGAGTGAACCAGCGTGTAGTAGACTCCGCCGCGATTCTCGCGCACGCCGCAGTATCCGCGCTCCTTGTCGCCAACCGTACACCCGCGCGGACAAAGTTTGCACCTGATCCTCTTGTTCGGCAGCTTCTCATAAAACCTGGCCTCGACGGCGAACCGCGCATCATCCTGCTTCGGCGCACTCTCCGGCGGCTGCATGGCAGGGAGCGGCTCAACCAGGTGAGAGATACTTCCCGCCGCGCCCACTGACACGGCACACTTCAGAAAGGACCGGCGATCCATTGGAGCGGATAAGAATTCGTGCCCGCCGCGGGCCGCATTCGCCACAGAAAATATCCCCGCACTCAGCGCTTCACCAACCATCTGTGAGGAGCAATTCGTTGTCATCGCACGCCTCCCTTACGCTACCCGCACCTCGGCGAGCGTAATACGCCGTGGGTCGTTCGTTCCCAGGCGGTGCGCAGCATCGGCCGCCGTGGCAATATAGTGCGGCGCGCGGCCCTCGGCATCGAGCGTCTTCAGTCCCTTCTCGGCCCGCTTGCGCTCGATAATCCGCCAGCCGATTGTGTCGAGCGCTACTGAGTCCTGCGCGACAATCAGCGCGTTGTGCTGCCATGTAAATTCCGGCTTGAAGCTCGGCCCGCCTTCAAAGCAGGCATTCGTCGCATCGCAGATCGTCAGCCGTAATTTCGTCCGAATTTCCGGCAGCATGTTCAAGTCTGCGATATATGGGTTGCATCCATTGGGATGGTACTTGTTTGGATTGTGAATCACGCCGTACATGTTCTTCAGCGCGGCCGTAACGCCGGCGCCGTCGTGGTCCTTAAGGACCGGCACATTGATCAACACATCGCAGCGCTGCGTCAGTATCTTCGACAGCCGGCTTCCAACACTGCCACAGGACACCAGGTCGTCTTCATAGCCCATCCGGTCCGTGCCAAAGCACTGCGCCTGATTTCCGCCTGTGCGCACGCGAAATCCAGCGCGCTCCAGTTCCGCGCTGTCACGATCCCAGATCACAATCTGCTGCGGCCTGACGCCCGCGCCCTGCAGCCTTTCGCAAATTGCCTCAACCAGCCGCACATTGCTCGAGATTCCCCGCCCGCCCAGCGTGTTCACTTTCACGCCAACCATCTGCCCTGGGCGGACAATCCTCGTCCATGGGCGCGTTGCCTCATCGACGTCGAAAAAGCTCTTCACGGCCTGATCGAGCAAGTGGAGAATGCGCCGCGAATCCACTGCGCCACCAGAGTCGCGCAGCAGCGCATCGTGGGCAATCGCAACCCTGGCTTGCGTTGCAGAGGAAGCCGCTTCACCAGCATCCAGCGGGAGAGAATGTTCCCCGGCGGCAATGCCCGCTACTCCAGCGAGGCAATTGCTGAGAAAACTTCGCCGGCTCGTGATGCGCTCGTTGCGCATGATTCACTCTCCACCGGACGCACGTATTCATACGCGGCCAAGCATGATATACCGCTTCCGGCAGTGCCTCTCAGTGATGCGGGACACAACGGCCTTTGCGTTAATCGCCAGCCTGATCAATGCCCGCCACGATCATTCCTGCATTCGCCTCGCAAGCATTCTATGCACTCGGAGGAAAAGAAATTGCCGGTCGTGGCCCTTGTAACCGAAGGAGATGCAGGATGTTGCGCGCACAAGTCGTCCGCTGGCTGCCAGCGGAGCAAAATTCGCTGTTGCTTTTTCGCCGGTCTCCTGCGAATATCGAAATATGCAAGGTCGCCCCTGTTGTCGCTGCTGTACGCCGCTTCGCGCGCACAGGTGACCTGGGTCTGAAAGTTCGAGCGTAATTCCAAGGTTTCTGAATGCCCGCGATGCAGCCATAGCTGCCGCGGGATTTCTATTTTTGGGCAAAAGGGGAAGAAATGACTGAAGCTGTCGTAAAAGAGACCAAGGCCCAGCGCGCCGAGCGCCTGAAGCGCGAAAAGAACCCATGGGAGGCGTTTGACGAAGTGCGCGCCTTTGCCCGGCAGGGGCGCTCCAGCGTTGTTCCCGAGTGGGCGTCGACGTACTTCAAGTGGTGGGGCGTCTATACCCAGGGCGACGGCGTTGGCGCGACCGGCGGCAAGGGCGGCGAGGGCGTGACCTCCGGCTACTTCATGATGCGCATCGGCATCCCCAACGGCATCCTCACCTCCCACCAGCTTCGCGTCATCGCCGGACTTACGCGCAAACACGCTCGCAACCTCGCCGACATCACCGTCCGCCAGAACATCCAGCTCCACTGGCTCACCATCGAGTCGCTCCCCGAGGTGGTGGACGCGCTCGACGCCATCGGGCTTTCGCCCAAAGGGGCCTGCGGCGACGTGGTGCGCAATGTGACCGGCTGCCCCCTGGCCGGCGTGGATGCCGATGAACTCATTGACTCATCGCAACTTGCCATCGAGATCGCCCGGCTCCTCACGGCCAACCCGGAGTTCTACAATCTGCCGCGCAAATTCAAAATCTCCGTCACCGGCTGCCCCTCGTGGTGCAATTACCCGGAAATCAATGATGTCGCTCTCACGCCGGTGGTGCACAACGGCGCCGTGGGCTACACCCTGCGCGTTGGCGGTGGGCTCTCAAAGGAACCGCATCTCGCCATACCCATTGATGCCTTCATCCTGCCCGATCAGGCTCTCCGCGTTGTGCGCGCCGTTGCTGAAATCTTTCGCGACCAGCAGGCCCTGCGTGAGAACCGCGACCGCGCGCGCATGAAATATCTCTTTTTGAAGGAAGGCTGGACGCCCGGGACCTTCCTCGCCGAACTCCAGTCACGCCTCGACTTCACGCTGCTTCCCGGCGCGCCGGAGCAGGTACCCGACGAGACCCTCCGCGATCATGTTGGCATCCACCCGCAGCGCCAGCCCGGCATGAGCTACGTCGGCGCATCCGTGCTGCGCGGCCGCATGACCGGCGACCAGTTGGAGGCCGCAGCCGATCTCGCCGAGCGCTACGGCACGGGAGAACTCCGCGCAACCGTCTCACAAAATCTCTTGTTCATCAACGTTCCCTACCAGAAGTCCGGCGATCTGGCGCGTGAACTCGGCAAGATCGGCCTGCACGTCGAAGGCTCCTCCTTCTGGCGCGGCGCGATCGCCTGCACCGGCACGGAGTTTTGCAAGCTGGCCATTACTGAGACCAAGGGCTTTACCCGCTGGCTGGTGGAGGAGCTTGAGGAACGCCTGCCGCAGTTCGATCAGGATCTCCGCCTCCACGTGACCGGCTGCCCCAACGGATGCGGCCAGCACTGGATTGCCGACATCGGCATCGAAGGCAAGAAGATCAAGCACGAGGGCAAGCTGACCGACGCGTACTACTTCTGCCTCGGCGGAGCTGTGGGCCGGCACTCAGCCATCGCGCGCCCTGTGGGTTTTCGCTGCCCCGCACCGCTCGTTCCAGATGCGATCGAACGGCTGCTTCGCGAATATCTGGCCAGCCGCTCCCTGGACGAGAACCTGCGCGCCTGGTTCCAACGCCATTCCGACGAAGAGCTTCGCGCGCATCTCGCCGGCGAACCGCTGGCAGCCGTCGAGCGCGACCTGCCCACGGGCCCCGTACCCCACGCCGTAGCTGAATGAGGACAACGCAAATGAGCCTGCTGCCCATCTTTCTCAAACTCGACAACCGTCCCTGCCTATTGGTGGGCGCGGGCGCCGTTGCTCTGGACAAGATCGGCAGCCTCCTCAAGACCGGCCTGCGGCTCCGTGTCGTGGCCCCCGAGGCAAGGCCTGAAATCCGGCAGTTGGCGGTCGAAGGCAAGCTCGAATGGATTCAGCGTCCCTTCGCGCTCGCTGACCTCGGCGGCAACTTCCTGGTCATTGCCGCAACCGACTCCCCCGAGGTCAACACCGCCGTCTACCGGGGCGCTGTCGAGCGCGGCATTCCGTGCAATAGCGTGGACGACATTCCAAACTGCGACTTCTTCTTCGGCTCGGTCGTCAGCCGCGGCGCGCTGCAAATTGCCATCTCCACCGCCGGAGAAAGCCCTGCGGTCGCTCAGCGCCTGCGCCGCGAAATCGACGAGCAACTGCCGCAGGATCTCGGGCCCTGGCTCGAAGACCTAGGCCAGCTTCGCCGCGAAGTGCTCGGCACCCACCCGCGTGGCGACGCGCGCAAGGCTCTCCTCCACCAGCTCGCGCAGCGCCAGGTCTGCGGCTCAGCTTCTTGCCCCTCGCGCCAGATGGCCCTCGCGCCGCTTGCTGACAATCCGCCCGCGGGCAAGGTCTATCTTGTCGGCGCTGGCCCCGGCGACCCCGACCTGCTCACCGTGAAGGCGCTGCGCCTCATTCAATCCGCTGACGTTATCCTCCATGACGACCTCGTCCCCAACGCCATCCTCCAGCTCGCTCCGCCTTCCGCCGAAGTCGTCAACGTGGGCAAGCGCTGCGGCGTCAAGAACATCACGCAGCAGGAAATCAATGCGCTGATGGTGGACCATGCTCGCGCCGATCGCAGCGTGGTGCGCCTCAAGAGCGGCGATCCGCTCATCTTCGGCCGCGCCGCCGAGGAAATGGCCGCGCTGACTGAAGCGGGCGTTCCCTTCGCGGTCGTCCCCGGCATCACCGCGGCCTTCGCTGCCGCGGCGGCCGTTGGCTGCTCGCTTACCAGCCGCAACACGGCATCGAGCGTGACCTTCTCCAGCGGACACCACGCGCAGTCGCACAACCACGCTCCCCTCCCCCAGCTTGAAGACACAACCCGCGTCGTTTACATGCCTGGCCGCGACCTGGCCCTGCTGGCCCTTGAGTGGCTTCAGGAAGGCCTTCCGCCTGAGTTCCCCTGCGCTCTCGTATCGCGCGCCGCCCAGCCCGACCAGCAGATTCGGCACACCACGCTCGCTGAACTCGGTAAAGCCGCGCCCACCCTCGCTCCCAGCCTGCTCATCGCCGGCTGGGCAGTGCAGGAATCCGCTTCCGCCTGCCGCGCTGCGATTGATAGCGCCGCGGCCGCGCTCGCCGATTCCGCCGCATGCGACTGAGAACCAGCATGCCGTAAGCCTGAACGCACAACCGCTCCATCCGACACCCGCCCTGCCTTTATACTGAAGTGTTTGCTGCATGCAGCACGCGGGCCAACAACGTGGCCCGTCAAAAAGGAGCGGGCTTTGGCTCAGGCGGAAATCGGCATCATCGGCGGCAGCGGGCTGTATTCCATGCCCGGATTGACAAATGTGCATGAAGAGCGCGTGGAAACGCCCTTTGGCGACCCATCCGACGCCTTCGTTCTCGGCGAGCTGGAGGGGCGCAAGGTCGCTTTCCTGGCGCGGCACGGACGCGGTCATCGCATCCTTCCCTCCGAACTGAACTTCCGTGCCAATATTTACGCATTCAAGAAGTTGGGCGTGGAGCGCATTCTGTCCGCCTCAGCCGTTGGCTCACTCAAGGAAGAGCACAAGCCCACCGACTTCGTCATCCCTGACCAGTTCATCGACCGCACCTTCCATCGCGTCTCCACCTTCTTTGGCGATGGCATTGTCGGCCACGTGGCCTTTGGCGATCCCGTATGCGCCACTGTCGCCGGCACGGCGGCCCAGGCCTGCACCACCGCAGGCGTCGTCGGCAAGCTGGGCGGCACCTACGTCTGCATGGAGGGCCCGCAATTCTCCACCAAGGCCGAGTCGAACCTCTACCGCAGCTGGGGAGCCGACGTCATCGGCATGACCAACCTGCAGGAGGCCAAGCTGGCCCGCGAAGCCGAAATCTGCTACGCCACCGTCGCCATGGTGACCGATTACGACTGCTGGCGCGAAGGCCATGACGCCGTAACCATCGAAGAGATCGTAGCCGTACTGCATCAGAACGCCGACAACGCCGCCAGGGTGGTGAAAGCCGCGGTAGCAGCCATGCCGAAAGAACGTACCTGCGCCTGCGCCTCCGCCGCGAAATACGCCGTCCTCACCCAGGCGGATGCAATTCCGGCCGCTACCAAGGAAAAACTGAAGCTGCTGTTCGGAAAATACCTGGGCTGACAACATCCAGATGCAGAGTTACCAGGTTCGAGTTATGGAGAATGATACATGGCAATTACCGTAGTGGGCAGCGTCGCCTTCGATACCATCGAGACGCCGGCAGGACGCCGCGAGCGCTGCCTGGGCGGCGCTGCGACTTACTTCGCGCTGGCAGCCAGTTATTTCACGGATGTGCGCGTCATCGCCGTCGTGGGCGAGGACTTCGGCGCACCCGAAGAGAAGGTATTCACCTCACGCGGCATTGATATGCGCGGCATCGAGCGCGCCACCGGCAAGAGCTTCTTCTGGGAAGGCTCCTATCTCGAAAATCTCAACGAGGCAAAGACCCACAACACTGAGCTGAACGTCTTCGGTTCCTTCCAGCCCAAAATTCCCGACGCGTACCGCGACTCGGAGTTTCTGTTTCTGGCGAACATCGACCCCGTTCTGCAACGCCGCGTGCGAGAGGCCATGCCGCAGGCGCGCCTGGTGGCCGGCGACACGATGAATTACTGGATCAAGGACCATCGCGCGTCGCTCCTTGAAGTGCTCAAGGGCCTCGACGTGCTCCTCATCAACGACACGGAAACCCGCATGCTGGCCGGCAACAGCAACCTCGTCAAAGCCGCCCGCGCCGTCCTCGACCTGGGCCCGCGCATGCTCGTCGTCAAGCACGGCGAATACGGCGCCACCGTCTTCCACAGAGCCGACCACGAAGCCGGCGCAAAGACCTTCCGCGCACCCGCGCTCCCGCTCGAAGAAGTTATCGACCCCACCGGCGCGGGTGACAGCTTTGCCGGCGGCTTCTTTGGTTATCTGGCCTCGCAGCCCGCGCTCACGCCGGCCACATTCCGCCGCGCCATGTTTTACGGCAGCGTCATGGGCTCCTTCACCGTGGAGCGATTCGGCACCGAGCGCCTGCAGCTGCTCTCGCGCGACGAAATCGACAATCGCTTCGCCCTTTTCCGTGAGTTGACCCACCTTGACTGAGCCACCCCTTCGCCGCGCGGAGTGGCTGGCGGTGCTGGCCTCTTGCACGGCGGCGTCCGTCGCGGCGGTGCTGTGGAGCTGGCAGCACCACGCCATGCTGAACTATGGCGACGCCGTGGCTCACCTGCACATTGCCCGGCGCATCTTTGATTCGCATCGCCCGGGCATCACGCAGCTTGGCTCAGTCTGGCTGCCGCTGCCGCACCTGCTCCTTGTTCCTTTTGTCGCGGTCTACGGTTGGTGGGCCAACGGCATCGCCGGCACGATTCCCTCCGCGCTCGCCTACCTGGCGAGCTGCGCGGGAGTCTACCGCCTCGCACGCCTCTGGCTCCAACCGCCCGCCGCGGCCATCGCGCTGGCCTTCTTCGCCGCCAATCCCAACCTGCTCTATCTGCAAACCACCGCCATGACGGAGCCGTTGTTTCTATGTGAGTTGATCTGGGCAGTGGCGTTGCTGGTCCAATGGCGAGCGAGCGTGGAATCCGACCATCGGCGAGCCATGCAGCTGCTTTGGCTGGTCGCGGCAGTTCTCGTCGCGGCCGTCTTCACCCGTTACGACGGATGGATTCTGGCGCTGCTGGCCTGGGTGGCCATAGGCATTGTCCTGCTTCGCCGCGGCAAGTTGCGCTCGCGTGCCTTCTGGCTGGCCAGCGTCTTTGTCGTGACTGCGCCGATCGCGTGGTTCATCTACAACGCCGCCGCGTTCGGCGACTGGCTCGACTTTGCACGCGGGCCCTATTCGGCCAAGGCAATCGAACTGCACACATCGGTCGGAAGCGGGCCGCCGCACCCCGGATGGCACAATCCGTGGGTCTCGCTGCTGTTCTTTGCAAAGACCGCCGAGATGGACGCGGCAGCCGTTGCATGGGGCAATGTGCTGCTGGTGCTCAGTCTGCTTGGCACAGCCTGGGCCTGCCTCACAGCACGTCGCCGCGCGGTGCTCTGGACTCTTCTGCTCTGGCTCCCCGTTCCCTTCTACGCGTATTCGATTGCTTATGGGTCCGTGCCCGTCTTCATCCCCGTCTGGTGGCCCCACTCCTGGTACAACACGCGCTACGGCATGGAATTGCTGCCGGCCTTTGCGCTGGGCCTGGGCTTTGCCGCGCAGTTCGCGCTGGCGGCGGCGCGCGAGTTCAAGCCGCGCTGGGCGAGTTATGTGGCGGGAATGCTGTTTGCGCTTGTGGTACTGAATGCCTGCGAGATCGTGCGCGAGCGGCCACTCACCTATGTCGAGGGTACAAAAAATATCAACGCCCGCCGCCCACTCGAAACACAGATTCCTCCCGTCCTGCGCGCCCTGCTTGCCACGCGCCCCGGCGGCATAGTGCTCATGGAGACATCGGTCTATCCGCAACTCGTCACGCTCACCGGAATCCCGCTGCGGCAGACCATCAACGAAAGCGACAAGCAGTTCTATCAGGCAGCCTTGGCCGCGCCTGCCGCGCACGCAGCCATCGTGCTGGCATTTGACGGCGACGAGATCGACAACGCCGTGCATGCACACCCCGGCGGACTGATCGCGGTGCAGCGTTTCACCGCGCCCGGCCAGCCCTCGGCCACCGTTTACGTCTCCAATACCCCGGCCCTCAACAAAGCGCCGGCGCGGTGATAGCATCGGGCAAGGAACCACTATGAATGCATGGTTGCAGCGCTCGTGCAACTCATTGATTTCAAGCGCTGGCGAAAGATCGTGAAGTGATGCAAACGCGATTCAGCATCCACAATCCGGAGGAAGATTGATTCCCTTCACCAAAGCTCATGCCTGCGGCAATGACTTTCTTATCGTCACTGAAGACGCCGCCGCAGGCCTCGACTGGGCAGATTTGACGCGCCGTCTTTGCGCGCGCAACACCGGCATTGGCGCCGACGGCATCGAATTCTTCGCATGGACCGGCCCCAACGTGGGCCGTATTCGCCTGCATAACGCCGACGGCTCCATCGCTGAAATCAGCGGCAACGGCACGCGTTGCGTGGCCGCGTGGATGGCCGCTTCTGTCAACGCTCAGCCCGGCGATGAACTGCGCATTGAGACCGATGCCGGCCTGCGCGTGTGCCTCGTGAATGCTGTGGATGCCGCCGATGGCTACTCGGTGGACGTCACCACGGGCATGGGTGTTCCGGTCTTCGCACGGAGGACAGTGACCCTCGCGAATGGCGCCAGAATAGACGGCGCAGAGATCTCCACCGGCAATCCCCACTTCGTCATCGTAGTGGACAACCCTGATTTCACCGTTCAAGGTCACCGCTGGCAGGCCATCGGCGCGGAGATCTGCGCGCATCCCGATTTCCCGCACCAGACAAATGTCGAATTCGCGCGCATCGTGAGTCCCAATGAAATCGAGATCCGCATCTTCGAGCGCGGCGTCGGGCCCACCACTTCGTCCGGCACGGGCAGTTCCGCCTCGGCAACGGCGGCGCTCGCACTCCACAGTTGCGCATCGCCCTTGCGCGTGGTGGCGCCCGGCGGCGCGCAGACCGTCGCATGGAGCGGCCCCGGCACGGATCTGAAGCTCACCGGCCCAGCCTCTCTCATCGCCCGCGGCGAGGCGTGGTGAGCATGGCAGAATTTCCCGCAACCGCGCTCCTTCTTAAGCCCACCGCCGTCGCGCCGGGTTCAGGCGTCAGCGTCATTTCGCCCGCCTCCTTCGCGGTTCCCGAGCGCGTCGAGCGCGGCATGGAACGGCTGCGCTCGTTAAGCTACGCGCCCCGGCTCGGCCAACACACACAGCATCGCGGCCCGCTTTTCTTTGCGGGAACACCCGCGCAACGTCTCGCCGATCTGCATGCCGCATTTGCCGATCCCGACACCGCCATCGTCACCTGCGTGCGCGGCGGTTACGGATCAAATTACCTGCTCGACGGAATCGATCTCGAGCTCATCCGGCAGCATCCCAAGCCTTTCTTCGCTTACAGTGACTTGACCGGCATTCAACTGCACCTGCTCGACCAGCTCGGCTTGCCGGCATTTCACGGCCCGATGGTCTCAGCGGATTTTTCTCTCGATGACGGCGTGCACCTGGCCAGCTTTCAAGCAGCGCTGGCCGGCGAGCCGTACAGCCTCGGCGCGGCTGAGGGACTGCGCACATTGAAGCCCGGCACTGCCCGTGGCACTCTCTACGGCGGTTGCCTCAGCATGCTCGTCTCGCTGCTGGGCACGCCATGGGAACCGCACACTGAAGGCAAGCTGCTGTTTATTGAAGACACCGGCGCCAAGCCCTATCAGATTGACCGCATGCTGTGGCAATTGCGCCAAGCAGGCAAGCTCGACGGCGTGCGCGGCATCGTCTTTGGCGAAATGCTCGATTGCGTTTCGCCCGGCGCACCGCCGCATTTGCTGGAAGAGGTCATTGTGCACGCATTCAAAGACGTCAACATCCCCATCGTCATCGGACTGCGCAGTGGCCACGTATCGCGCGGCAACGTCACGCTGACCTTTGGCGTGAACGCAGAGCTTCATGCTGCTGAAGAAACGCAATTGCACTTGCTGGAACCGGCGGTGACGCGATGACTCCAACGCCGCGCCACATTCATTTGAGCGGCATCTGCGGCACGGCCATGGCCTCGCTCGCCGGACTCCTGCAGTTGCGGGGTCACCGCATCACCGGCTCGGACAAGGCCGCCTATCCGCCCATGAGCGATCTGCTGCGCTCGCTCGGCATTCCCGTGCTGGAGCCCTACGCGGAAGCCAACCTCGATCCCGCGCCGGACCTCGTCGTCATCGGCAATGCGCTCTCGCGCGGCAATCCTGAGGTGGAGCGCATCCTCGACCAGCGCATTCCGTTCACGTCCATGGCCGCGCTTCTGCGCGACGAATTTCTTACCGGCCGAGAGTCCCTTGTTGTCGCCGGCACCCACGGCAAGACCACCACCACCAGCATGCTGGCCTGGATCTACCAGGTTGCCGCACGCGAGAATCCCGCACGGGAGCCGTCCTTCCTCATCGGCGGCGTAGCAGAAAATTTTGGTTCGAGCTTTCAGCTCAGGCCCACGCGCACCTTCATCGTCGAGGGCGACGAGTACGACACGGCCTTCTTCGACAAAGGCCCCAAGTTCCTGCACTACTTCCCCGACGCGCTGATCCTGACGCACGTGGAGTTCGATCACGCCGACATCTATGCCGATCTCGAAGCCGTGAAGACAGCGTTCAAGCGGCTCGTGAATCTCGTCCCGCGGCGCGGCGCCATTGTGGCTTACGACGGCAGCGACAACGTCACCGAGTGCGTGGCGCGCGCCTTCTGCCGTGTGGAGCGCTACGGATTCAGCAACGAGGCTCAGTGGCAGATTAGAAATCTCCGCCATCAGGACGCCATGACCCGCTGGGAGATCTGGCACGGAGGTTCGCTGTGGGCCGCGTTGGAGATGCAGCTCGCCGGCGAGCATAACGCGCTCAATGCCACCGCCGCGGCAGCGCTGGCCGCCAGTCAGGGCATCGGCAAAGAGGCCATTCAAGCCGCGCTCGCCAGCTTCAAAAGCGTGAAGCGGCGTCTTGAGGTGCGCGCGCAGATTGGCGGCATCTCCGTCATCGACGACTTCGCGCACCACCCCACGGCCATCCGCGAAACGCTGCGCGCGCTCCGCGCGGTCTATCCGCAGGCGCGCCTCTGGGCGGTGCTGGAGCCGCGCTCGAACACCCTCCGCCGCAAGGTGCTGGAAGCCGACCTTGTCGAGAGCCTGAGCCTTGCCGACCGCGTCATCCTCGCCGGCGTCTACCAGCAGCAGCGCATCCCTGACGCGGAGCGGCTGCACCCGGAAGACGTGGTGCAAGCGCTGAATGCCCGCGGGACGCCGGCCGAATTGCAGCCCGATGCGCAGTCAATCATCGACAGCATCGCGACCCAGCTTCAACCCGGCGACGTGGTTGCCATCCTCTCCAACGGCGGATTCGACGGCATCTACGAAAAGCTGCCCGCGCGCCTCAAGCAATCCCTGATGGAGACTCAGCGAACCTCATGATTGCATCGCTCGTCATGCTGGCCACCATCGTCGCGCTCAGTCTTCCCGCGGCACTCGTGTTCATCCCGTGGGCATTGATCACGGGCAACGCGACGCCGCTCTACAACGCCTCGCAGCGCATCGTGCGCGCCGCCTTCTGGATGGGCGGCATTCGCGTGCAGGCCACGGGCGCCGAGCGCGTGCCTTCGCACAGGGCCTGCATCTTCATGGCCAACCATGTTTCCAACCTCGACCCGCCAGCGCTCTTCCCGCAGATTCCCGGCCGCACGTCGGCTTTTCTCAAGCGCTCGCTCATGAAGATACCCGTGCTCGGCTTCGGCCTCAAGCTGGGTGAATTCATTCCGGTCGACCGCGACGGCCGCGTAGACAGCGCCATCGAGAGCGTACGCTCTGCCCGGCGCGTGCTCGAGAAGGGCTTGCACATCACCACGTTTGTTGAGGGCACGCGCTCCCGCGACGGCCGCATGTTGCCCTTCAAGAAAGGCCCGTTCTACCTGGCCATGGAAACCGGCGTGCCGTGCATCCCGGTCTCCATTTACGGTACTGAAACCATGATGGCCAAAGGCAGTCTGCGCATCCGGCCGGCCACCGCGCACATCGTGTTTCACCCGCCGGTCTTCCCCGGCGACTTTGCTTCCCGCGAAGAACTGATGAAGGCGGTCCGCGCCGCCATCGCATCGGGCCTGCCGGAGTGGATGCGAACCTAGGGCTCCACAACTGCGCTGTAACCGTCGCCGAGCAGCCTCTGGCACATTGCATTGGCGTCATTGCGATTCGCGAACGGGCCAACCTGCACGTGGATCAGACTGTCCGCTGCCTCGCGGCGAGCCGTCACCGCGTAGCCACGCTGGCGCAGCGCAGTCACCAGCACGCGCGCATCCTCTACCTGGGAAAGTGCCGCAACCTGCACCATCAGCGCCGCGCCCTGGGGCATGGCCGTTTGCACCTGCGGGTTCGCCGCCGCTGCAGGCGCAGGCTGGGGCGCGCCGCCCTGCGGCAAGGCAGGCCGCACCAGCGCCTGGCCGGAGTCAGGAGCCGGGCTGCTGCTGGCCGGCGCGTAGGAGGTCAGTGCGTTCCCAGGCTGGCTGCCCTCCGCCGGGGTCAATTGCTCCATATCTGCAACCGCCGGGCTCGCAGCGGAGACCGCGCTCGCTGCCGCCGGTTTTGACAACATGCCGCCCGTCTGCGCCGCCACGGGCTGGCCCGCAGCTGGTTGCGCATTGGCCGCTGCGGCTGCGCCAGGACCGCGCCGCCCTGCCGCATATCCCAGCCCAAAACAGAGCCCGCAGAGCATCACCAGTCCCAATCCAATGGCCGTGAGCGCGACCGGGCCCAGCGTTAGTTCCGTATCACGCCGCTCTTCTATCGGCTCAAACTCCCCGCCGCCAATCCCTCGCTGCATACCTCGTCCTTGAGTCCACCCTGCTCTCAATCAGCAGCAACTCTGCGAATGCGTCCGCCGGGCCGGCGCACTCCCTTCGCATCTCTATGCCCGGATTTTTTCATTCTGCTCTATGTCTGTTCCACGGCCGGCTTGGCCGCGTCGCCGACCTTGTTCAACAGCGCCAGCAACTCCACCGGCAGCGGGAAGATGATGGTGGTGTTCTTCTCCACGCCGATCTCGGTCAGCGTCTGCAGATAGCGCAGTTGCAACGTAATCGGCTGCGTAGCCAGCAGCGCCGCGGCATCCACCAGCTTTTGCGCCGCGTTGAACTCGCCCTCGGCATGAATGATCTTCGACCGCTTTTCGCGCTCCGCCTCGGCCTGCTTGGCCATGGCGCGCAGCATCTGCTCGGGCAGGTCCACCTGCTTCACTTCTACTGAGATGACCTTTACACCGAACGGCTCCGTGCGCTGGTCGATGATCGTCTGAATGCGTAGGTTGAGCTTGTCGCGGTGGCTCAGCAACTCGTCCAGTTCCACCTCGCCCAGCACCGAGCGCAGCGTGGTCTGCGCAAACTGCGAGGTCTGGTAAACGTAGTTGGCCACTTTGATCGCCGCGCTGTTCGGATCCACCACGTAGAGCGTGACCACGGCGTTCACCTTGAGGGTGACGTTGTCGCGCGTAATCACATCCTGCGGAGGAACTTCAAGCACCTCCTGGCGCAGCGAGATGCGGACCATCTGGTCCAGCGGCCTGAAGACCAGGATGATGCCCGGTCCCTTGGGCGTCGGCAGCGCCCGGCCCAGCCGGAAGATTACAGCGCGCTCGTAGTCGCGCAGAATCTTGATGGAGTTGATCAGGTAGAGAACCACGATGGCAACCACGATCAGAATCGGAATCGGCAGATCAGACATTGGCCTTCCCTCACTCAGCAGGGATTGTACTCCAGAAGGGTTCGGAACCTGCTTTAGGCAGGCGGCTCCGGCGCGCGTGCCGGCGCGCCGGGTTCCACGCGCAGCAGGTAGTCTTCATGCCCCACCACGCGCAAATGGGCCCCGGCGGCTACCGGCTCGCTGGCCACTGCGCGCCAGATTTCGCCCTCGACAAGCACGTGGCCCTCGGGCGTGAGCGCCTCCATGGCCGAGGCAGCCCTGCCCACCATCGCATCGGCTCCCAGTTTGGCCTTCATGCGCCGGGCGCGTACCGCCAGCCGCACCAGGAAGACGGTAATTCCGCCAAAACCAGCGCTGACCCCGATGGCCACCCAGGGATTGATACCCATCTCCGGCACCGGCGCCGCAACCAGCGTCAAGGTCCCAAAGGTCAGGCAGACGATCCCGGCAATCGCAAGCGCGCCATGCCCTCCGAATTTTGCTTCAAGAACCAGCAGCACCAGCGCCGCCACCAGCAGCAACACCGCCGTGTAGCGAATGGGCAGCAGGTTCAGCCCGAAGATGGCCAGCATCACCATCAGTGTGCCCAATGCGCCGGGAACAATCGTGCCCGGCGTGTTGAACTCCAGATAGATAAGCAGCGCCCCGGCCACCAGCATCAGCAGCGCGATGTTCGGGTTCACCAGCCAGCTCAGCAAATCCTCGCGCACAGAGGGCTTCACCGTCTCGATGCGCGCGCCCGCCAGATGCAGCACCTGCTTTGAGCCATCCATGCGCGTAATCTCGCGGCCATCCAGCGCGGTCAGCAACTCGGTATCGCTGCTGGCGATGACGTCGATAAGCCGCTGCGCCAGCGCTTCCTCGGCCGTGTAGGAGTGCGACGACTGCACCGCGGCCTCTGCGGCCTCGGCATTGCGATTGCGCCGTGTCACATAGGAGCGCAGGAACGCCTCCGTATCGTTCACGATCTTCTGTTTCATCGTGTCGTCGAGTTTGCCAAACTCAAGAACAGGGTGCGCCGCGCCCGCATTGGTGCCGGGCGCCATTGCGGCCACATCCGCGGCCTCCAGCAGAAAGAAGCCCGCTGACCCTGCCCGCGCGCCAGCCGGAGCCACGTACACAATCACCGGCACCCGCGAGCCCAGAATGGCGCCCGCCATGGCGCGCGTCGAGTCCAGCATCCCGCCCGGAGTATCCATTTCCACCAGCAGCGCCGCCGCGCCATCGGCCTGGGCCAGCGCAATCGCCCGCTCCAGCATCCCCGCGCTCACCGGCTGGATCGTGTCCGAGAGCACGAGTTTCTCAACCAGCGGCTGCACGGCCCGCGCAGGCGCAGCCAACCCGCAGCACAGCCCGGATATGGCAACCAGAATCACCGCATCGTGGAACCTGAACCTGCTCACTTGCTGAAGCATGGCTTGCTCCTGCATCTGCGTTCTACTGCGTTTTGACCGACTTCAAATCAATCTGCTGCTTCAAATCCTGCGCCGCACGGCTCCTGGGATCAAGCTTGAGGGCCTCGCCGGCTTCCCTGCCCGCTTCGTCCAGTTGATTCGCGCCCAGGTCCAGCCGGCCCAGCACAAGATGCGCTTCCGCTGAGGGCTCCAGCAACAGGGTCGCCTGGGCCTCTTTGCGCGCCCCTGCGGCATCCCCTGTTCTTTCGCGCACCTCGGCCAGCCCGGCGTGTGCCCCGGCCACCGTCCCATCCGCCGCCACGGCAGACTGATACAGCCGCTCGGCTTCCAGCAGCAGGCCGCGGTCAAGATACTCCTTCGCCTGGCTGGCCAGCTTCAGCGCGCGCTCGTGAGGGCTGAGAGCCGCCAGCCGCAATGCCTCCATCTGGTCCATCATCAGCGCCGCCTGCCGAAATGCCACCGCATCGAACGTGCGCACAATGCGCTCCAGAGGGTCGGCCTGCGCCTCCGCGCCCCCTGCGGCAGGCGCCTTCCACGCAGCAATCAGTCCCTGGGCCTCGCTGTCATTGGGCCGCAGTTTCAAACACTGCCCCAGTTCCGCGAGAGCATCGCTCGTGGCCCCCTTGCGCTTCAGGCTCACCGCCAGGTTGAAATGATAATCCGCCGCATTCGGGTCGGCCGCCACAGCCTGCCGAAAAAGCGCGCTGCCGTCGTGCCCTTGGCGGCTCATCGCGACGCCCAGGTTATTCAGCACCTCTGCCAGCGGCAAAACCCGCGCAACCTCCGCAAAAGCCTCTTCGGCCTTGGGATAGTTCCCTGAAAACAAGAGCGAAAGTCCGCGATAGAAACCAGCCTCCAGCACATCCGGGCTGTTGCGGCCTACCTTGCCGAAAGCCGCCGCGGCCTGCTCGTACTGCTGTCCGCTGTAGTCCTCGCGTCCCAGCGCCATCCAGGCCTGCCCGAAGTCCGGGCTCAGCTGTACGGCCTGCTTCAGGTGGCGCAGCCGCTCCGCCTGGTCCGGTTGCGAAATCCCGCGGATGTATTGCTCAAAGGCATCCAGGCGCAGGCCTTTGCCGGCTGCCACAAAGGTCTCTTCGCTCCCGCTGAAGCTGGGGTCGAGCTGGCGCGTAAGCTTCCACGCCAGCGAGTCAAACACCGCGATCAAATCCTTCATCGCGCCGTGCGCCGTCACCGGCTCGCTCATGCGAAGGTGCGGCACGTCCACCACCCGCGCCTCCGCCACAATGCCTGTGCCATCGGTCTGATAGCTGCCCACAATAATCGAATCGGCATCCAGCGTCTGCGCCAGCTTGAGAGAACTCGCCCGCGACGGCTGAAACCCCTCCGGAAGCCCCAGGTGATCCAGCGCATACAGCCGGTCGGCGCGGCTCATCGGCGAAAAACCCGCCGAAGCAAAACGGCTGCTCAATAACGACGGCGCGGCCTCGCGAATCCACTCCAGGCTTGGCTGCCCGGTGCGGTTATCAAACGGCAGCACCAGCAGAATCCGCCCGCGAACCGCGGCCGAGCCCTCCTGGTCATTCTCCGCAACAGCCTGGCCGCGTGCGTGCAAGCCAAACAGCATCACCAGAACGACAGCCGCAACCCTGCCCGCTCCAGAAAAGAATGACGTACGTCTCCGAAATGAATACAAAGAAAGCACAACAAGGCTGATTATAGGTTGTGCGCCAAGCTTGCGACGGCCGGGACGCGGGTTCAATGCGACATACCCTGCCACGAATCGCGAACCGGCCGCAGATTCGCTTCAAACTGCCGGTTGAACCGGATCAGCGCAATCCACATCCCCTGGTCATCGCGCTCCCAGACCAGGCTGCCTCCCAGTTGGGCGGCGATCGTCTCCGGAGCCAGATCATGGTGCAGGCCAAAATAGCGCTCGTCCAGCGCCTTGCTCGCCGGCCCCAGGCTCAGCAGCGGAAAGGGCGGATCGTACTTGGTGGAAAAGACCAGCGCGGCCGAGTACTTGCCCGGCTCGGCAGCGGCGCGGCCAATCTGCGCGGCCGTAAAGTCCTCCAGCGGATAAACCTCATACGGCTTCTTCACATAGCCCAGCTCCGGCCGCGTCAGCTCATCCGTCACCGGCCATGCCGACAACACAATCGCGCCGGGATACCGCGCATTCAACTGGGCAATCCCCGCCATCTCCATCCGAACCACATGCGCATAGGCCAGGTTGTCTTCCGGGGCAAATCCATACGGCGGATTGATGAACAGCGCCGCCACAAACGCCGCCGCCGACAATGCCGCCACTCCATGCCAATAAGGAATCCGCCGATACAGCGTGGAGACTGCCATCAGCAGCACCAGCGGGTACATGGGCAGCAGGTAGCGCGTGAGCAGCGCTCCGCCCAGCACGCTGAACAGCACCGCATTGGCCGCGAGCAGAATGAAAATCCGCCGAACCACTGCGTGATTGATCGCAGGTCGCTCCCGCCCCTCGGCGTCCAGCCGCGGGTTCAGCATCAGAGCGGCCAGCGCCATCAGCACCGGCACAAACAGGTTCATGTGCGCGGTCAGGTGCAGCAGCCGATGCGCAAACGCGGCCACAATGCGCACCGGCCCCAGCGTGGCCTCCGCGTTGTAGCGCAGAAACTCCGGGTTGCCGAACAGGAATCCGGTCCGCGCATAGTGCCAGCCGTACCATCCGGCCAACGGCACAACGCAGCCCGCCAGCCAGGCCGTCTCGCGCAACAGCCGCCAGCGCTCCGCGGGCTGCGCGCGCAGGCTTGCCACAAGGCCCATCGCCGCCAGCGTCAGCGGAACGCCGATGGCCGTCTCCTTGCACAACGCCGCTGCGGTAAACCAGATCGCCGCAACCCACGGCTTCCGCTCGCTTTCAGGCAGCGCATAGACCAGCCCCCAAAGCGTGCAGGCGGCGGCAAACATGTCGGCGTGCGCCAGCGTGCTCTGCGCAAACCAGATCGGATACACCGCCGTCAACGCCACGGTCCAGAAAGCGACCATGGCAGAGCCAGCCACCCGTTGCGCCAGCCGCCACACCGCCACCAGCCCCAGCGACGCCACCAGCAGCACAGCCTCGCGCGTCACCTCGGGAGAGAAACCCGAAGCCTTCCAGCACAGCGCCAGATAGATACTCGGCAGCGGCGGATGCGCGTTGCTCAACGTGGTGATCGGTATCAGCGAACCCGTGCGGAAAAAGTCCCACGCAGCCGGAATGTAGTAGCCGGCCTCATCCCAGTAGTAGGGCAGCCGCAGCAGCGAAAAGTGGCTCGCATACAGCGCCACAAAGATCACGGGAAAAATCATCCAGCCCGGTAAAGGCGCGTCCATCCGCGGCTGGAAGATGGCTCTCAGACGATCGAGTCCGCTCATCGAGGGTGACAACCGGCGCAAGCTCTAGTTCACCGGCCCCTGGGGCAGATTGTGGCCCTGAGGCTCCAGGTTCAGCGTGCCAAAGGCCTGCTCATATTGCGCAATGTTCTGCCCCAGAACATTCCACAGGGCCTTGGCCTGTTGCGGACTCAGAAAGATCGCCTGATGGTTGCGGATCGTCACCTGATCGGGGCTCTCGCTCGAAGCGAGGCCAAATACCAGTTGGAAATCCCACACGCTCACGCGCACCTGCACACTGTTGGCGTAGGACTCACGGTAATCGGCAGACTGGGCAAGATTCAAATGGGGCGGTTGCGGTGTTTGACTCATGGCTTCACCAGATTACTCTGTTCGCGGAACCATGCACCAGCGCCGGGGTTCAGTAAGGCCGAGTCCGGTGTTTTGCCACCGCAAACCTGGTGCGAAAGGAGGGACTCGAACCCTCATGGGTTTCCCCGCCAGATCCTAAGTCTGGTGCGTCTGCCAATTCCGCCACTTTCGCATCTTCCGCTTACAAACAATCTCAAATACTCGTCGCGCTCCCGATGGCCCGCGCATGGAACGACTGTTCGCAATCCCACTCCGGCCATCACAAGTCTAGAGGCGAAGGTATGCCGGTTGCAATGCCGGGCGATGTCTCTGGCTGCGCATACACAAACGACCGGCTCGGACAGGACCCTGTGCTTCATCATCTTCGCCTTTCCGCCGGGGGTACACGCGCCGCCTCGTCAACTCTGAAATTACGCATCGGCACAGCAGGTAATTGAGAGAGTTGTCGCCAAAGGTCTCGCGCTCCCGCTACACTCCTATCGTTCCTGAACCATCTCAACTCAAAGGCGTAAAAACTCCATGTCCGTGTCGCATCGCCACCGCACGCGCTTTGTCCGCCAATCGATTCTGCCGTCAGCAGCACTGGCTGCTTCACTTCTGGCGCTGCCGTGTGCGCTCGCCGCGCAGTCCGTTCCCCCTGCGTTGGAGTCTCCCCCTGCGCAGCCGCCCCTGACAGGGCCGCACGGCGAAAAGCTCATCGGCATGCCGAAGTTTCACGATCCCGCGCCGTATGACTTTGACGAGCACACAGGATACAAGCAGATCTTCGACGGCAAGAACCTCAACGGATGGGACGCCGATACAAGCATCTGGCGCGTCGAAAACGGCGTCATGATCGGTGAAACCTTCGAGGGCAGGCCGAGAGGCAACAACTACATCGTCTATCGCGGCGACAAAGCGCGCGACTTCGATCTGAAGCTCCGGATGAAAATCGAAAAAGGTGGCGGCGGCGGCATTCAGTATCGCAGCGTAACCGGCGTGCCGTGGACACGACCCCAGCCCGCCGGCCAGCCGCCCTACGACCTCAAGTTCATGATGACCGGCCCGCAGGCGGACTTCTGGTTCCCGGTCAGCGCACAGACTGAGTCGTACACAGGCCAGTGGTACTCGGAAAACACCATGCAGGGCATCCTGGCGTTTCGTGGCCAGGTCACGCAGGCGTTGCCCGGCCAGACCAATCGCCTCGTTGCCAACATCGGCGACAAGCGCGCGCTAGGCGGCTATGTAAAGGTGAACGAATGGAATGACTACGAGATCATCGCGCGCGGCGGCGTCATGATGCACATCATGAACGGTCAGCTCATGGCTGTCTTCATCGATGACAACAAGGACTCAGTCAATAACCAGCCCGGACTCATTGGCTTCGAGATCGAGAGCCAGCCGTGCAAAATCTCTGTGCGCGATATCTGGCTACGGAAGTTCGATTGAGCGGACCGGAGCCTGTTCTGTTTCACGGCACTGCTGTTTGTCGCCGTGACCGCAACGTTATAAGTTCCAGCCGCGGTTGGCGTACCTGAAAGCGCTTCGGATGAACTCAGGCTGACCCCGCCGCGCAGGTTTCCAATCATCGCAAAAGTTGTTTGGCGCTGTTCCGCCTGTGGAGCGTGTGGCTAAAGTTGACGGGCCCGTCAACCTTT
>JAGWRX010000193.1 GCA_028876395.1 Acidobacteriota bacterium | reverse complement strand
CGGCTGGCAGGTGGTGAAGGCCTGCAGGAACATGGTGCCGCGATACTCCAGCCCATCGAGAATGGCCCGGTAAAGCTTGGGCGCATTGGCCATGGAAACCTGTGCCACGAACGGCGAACCGTGCCCGGCCAGGAAGGTCTCAGCCACCGTCTTCTTCTCCGTGTTCTTGCCCTGCGTCGCGGAGCCGAAAACGTTCATGTCGTTACCGCCCAGCATCGGCGTCGAGTCGGAGTTCTGCCCGCCGGTGTTTGAATACACCTGCGTGTCGAGCATCAGCGCCTTCACGTTCGGCCGGTTCTGCAGGATCACCTTCGACATGTTCTGGTAGCCGATGTCGCCCATGCCGCCGTCTCCGCCCACCACCCACACCTTGGGCAGCTCGACGATTTCCTGGTCGGTCATCAGCGCGTCAGTGAAGTGGCTCAGGTGGTAATACTCTTCATCGTTGATGATGTTCGTGTCGCGCGTGAGCAGCGCATCAGCCAGCCGCTCGGGGATAACCGAACGGCGAGCGTGATCGACGATGAAGCTTTCGCCCATCAGCCAGCCCACCGTGATGCCGTCCTGGAAGAGCGAGTTCATCCACGGATAAGGATGCGGGTTGTTCGGCGATGTTGACCCATACACCGTGTTGCACCCTGTGTGCGCGGCCATGGCCATCACGCTCATGCCGTTGGCCAGGCGGCCATCCACGGGCTGCAGGTTCTTGTGGTTGAAGGCTTCGGTCAGCAGCACTGCTGCCATGGCCTCCACAAGCTGCGCATCGGTAATCGCGCCGTGCTCCGCCTCGTAGGCGGCGATGCGGGCAACGGTGTCGTTATCGTCTTCGCCACCCAGACCAAGGACCAGGTGCGCTATGGCCTGCCGCAGCAGGGCATACTCGCCCGGGTTCTTCTCCTTGAGAGCCGCCAGCCGCGCCACGCCGTTCTTTTCCAGCTCGCCGGCCTTGGCCACAAAGCGGTCGCTCTTCGCGTGGAAGACGGGGCGCATGTACGCCTCAGTGACGGCGGCAATCGACCGCAGCACGCTCTTCTCTCCGCAACCGGCGCAGGCGCCGTCGCCGGACACCAGCGCGTCATAGTTCGTGCGCACCATCAGCATGTTGCGCAGCGTGGCTGTCTTTGAGTCCGCCGGATTCGCGGCGCTGAACAGACCGAGATACTTCTGCGACGTGTCAGGCAGCAGGTCGAGGAAGGCCGTACCGGTTTCGTGCTCGGCGTTGATCTCCTCGGTCTCCTGCACCATCTTGAGCGCCTGGTGGTCGCCGCAGGCGGTCACGCAGGCAGCGCAGCCCTTGCACAAGTCGCTCACAAAAATGGAGAAGATGCCGCCCGAGCCGGGGCTCTTGCGCTCCGGCGACGAGAAGATGGCGTTCACCTTCTGGTACGCCATCGGCACCTTGGCAATGATGTTGAAGAACTGCGTCTTGCTCTCGGCAGAGAAGCCGTCCACCTGGTCGGTGACTTCGCGCAGAATGGTGGGCAGCGGCGTGCCCGCCTTCATCTCCGCCACCATCCTCTGGCGGGTGAGCTTCTCAATCTCCGGCAGCGCGCGCAGCAGCCTGGTGCGCTCCGCGGCGTCTGCCACGTAGTAGGAGATGGCCGTCGAGAGCAGCGTGCTCAGATCCTGCGAGCAGTTGGGCAGCGCAGTGTCCGGGCACACCGAGATGCACTCCATGCACTGCGTGCAGTTCTCCGGAATGTAGAGCGGCGTTTCGCGGCGGGCCACGTACTTCGAAGCCGTGTCGCCCGTAGCCGCGGCAATCACGCCCATCGCGGAGAGCGGAGTGGCCGGCTGGTTATAGCCGTAGCTCGAGCGGAACTCCGCGTCGAACGCCGCGAGAGTGTCGATGGGTGGCCGCTTTGCCTGTCCGGCCGGGAGCGGCGTGGAGCGGCAACCGGTGCCGCAGGAACCGCCTGCCGTGGCCAGCTCGAGAATGGGCAGCAGCGCCTCGCCGCGCAGGCTGGAGCGGTCGGCCGCGCTCAACTCGCCGATCTTGATCTCTTTCACGCGCTCAAAGCCCTGCAGCATCACTTCCATGTTCGACTGGACAACAGCATCGCCAAACTTGCCGAACTTCTTCACATACTGCTTGTGAACCACTTCGCGATACTGCTCCTGAGTGATGCCGAACTCCTGCAGCAATGTGCTCACGCGGAAGAACGCGCCGAGAAAGGCGTTGCCCTGCATGCGGAGCTGAAGGTCGGCGCGGTCCGTCGCCTTGCGGGCAATGTCAAAGCCCGGCAGTGTGAACACGCGGATGTTCTTGTCGATGATCTGCTTGCGCGCCCACAGGGGCAACTGCTCCCAGGCGCGTTCGCCTTCCTGATCGGACTCCCAGACCAGGCTGCCGCCCTCCTGCATGCCGTCCAGCGGATTGGTATGGGTAAAGGCCTTCGGGTCGCAGCAGAGAACCGTGGTCACATGGCGCAGGTCGCAGTTCACGCGGATGCGATCCTTGGCCGCAACCATAAAGTAGCTCGTTG
>JAGWRX010000192.1 GCA_028876395.1 Acidobacteriota bacterium | reverse complement strand
CCAGTAGTAAGGATGGCTGTACCGAGGATCGCGTGAGAGTGACTGCCGGGCCCGGGTCAGCGCCTCCGGCACGCTGAGTCCATTGGCCAGACCTTGATAGAACACATCCATCATCGGAACTGCCGAGGCGGAATCAATCTGCCAGCGGGTCGCGACCACGTTGGGTACTCCAAGCGCCGCCAGCGTATCCACTATATCCCCCATTCCGTGATCCCATCCCGCTTCTTTTTTTCCGGAGGAGCAGGCGGAGAAGACTACCAGCCGGGCGGCTTTGGGCGGATCCTTGCGAAACAGGTTGCTGTCGAGGAATGGCTTGTCGCCATTCGTGCCCGTGGGCGCCAGCAGCAGGCGCGTGGCGCCGTCATACTCCGTGGCATGTCCGGCAAAGTGAATCATCGACGCGGAGGCCAGATGCGCGGCTACCTGCGGCTCCGTTGCCTGCTCGGCCAGCAGGAGGTTTGACCGGCCGCCAAACTGTGCCACGGCCCGCGCCTCATGCAGGGCCTCCGGCAAAAACGTGCTCTCACCTGCGCCCACGGATGCGCCCACGACAAGCGGCTCGTCCAGCGAACCGGAGCCAGTGGCTTGCGCGGACGCCCGGTCCAGCAGCACCGATGGCGCTTCTTCCAGATTGAAGCGCAAACCGATGGGGCCCTCGGCGGTTTCGACGGAAGGCCACGGCACATTGCCCAGCAGCGGGTCTGGCTCCACCACGAGCAGTCCTCCGGAATTCGCCTGTGCGCCCAGACGGCCCATCAGAATGTCTCCCAGCCGGTGCGCCGCCAGATCGATCGAGGCTTCAGAAGTAACCGGCGAACTCACGTCGCGCTCCAGCATCGCGGCAGCGGCCAGCAGGTCATCGCGGTGAAGGGGGATCTGGCTCCAGGTCACCTGGCGGTCATGGGCGCGGTACAGCAGCACGCGGTCGCGCAGCAGGATTTGCCCCGTCAGCCAGTCCCGGTCTTCGGGAGAGTGCTCGCGCTCCAGTGCGCGCTCCAGTTTTGGCTTCAGGCAGTCCAGTCGATCCTTCGGGCACGTGGGCACGGGCAGGCCAAGAATGCGCAGCCGGTATCGCTCCCAGAGCGCCAGAACGTCGATGCCTGGCCGGCCCTGCGCCAGCCAGACACCGGCTAGCGCCGCATAGAGATCCCGATCCGCGCGGGCGATCGTGATGTTCTGTTGCCCCGCGCCACGGGCCTGGAGTTCCTCCGTGAGGACGGCTTCGTGCAGTGTGGACTCCGCAGATTCAGCATGACCCAGCGCGAGTTCCAGTTCCCCCCGGGCGACGGCATAGTTCCTGAGCTGGAGCGAGTTGTCCTCGCCCACCATGTGGTTGTGGGCGTCGTCCAGCATGTGCGCTGCATTGGCCAGATCGCCGCGGTCGAGATAGAGGCCCGCCATGGCGATTTCGCTCTCCGCCCGTGCGCCCATCAGTCCCTTCTGGCCGGTGGCAAACGTCAGCTCGCTGCGCGCAATGCCCATCTGCTTCTGCGCCACCAGCAGCGCCCCGGCGCGAATTGCCGCTTTGATGAGCGTCACCCGTTGCTCGGCCAGAATGGTGCGGTTCTGCGCGAGCGCGAAGAGGTCAAACGTCTCCCGGTTCAGCAGGAGATCCAGTTGAACGCGCGGCGTCGCATCCTCAATCAGGGCCAGGCCAGCCATCGTCGTCGCCAGGCGAAAGGCAGGATAGTCGCCCTGATAGAAACGGCGGACGGTTTCCATATTCATCCGCCATGCGCTCTCGGTGTCGCCGGATTCCACCGCGTCGCCTGCCAGCCCATTGCGGGCGCGCAGTTCCAGCAGCACATAGTGAGAGGCGCGCGCCTGCTCGACTGCGGCCTGCCCCAGCGGATTGTCTGCCGCGGCTGTGCCGGGATTCATGTCACAGCCGAGGTCCAATTCCGTGGCGTCGGCGTGAATCCAGCCATAGCGCGTGGCATGTGCCATCAGAGCCACGGCGGCCTCGTGGCATGGCGCAAAGGTAAAGGCGCGCTGCAGCGCATACACCCGTTCCACTTCGGCGCGGTCTTCTCCGGCCGTGCTGCCCAGCTGGCGGAAGCGGTTGCGGCTGTCGGCAGCCCAGCGCTCCGCGCCGGCAAAGTCGCCCTGTGTGTCCGCGTCAATGGCCTGGCCCAGCGCATGCGCGGCGCGCCTGAAGTCATCGCTTGCAGAAGTTGAGGGGGAGGGAAGAAGGTCAGTCAGCCAGGGGTCTTGATGATTCGTTTCAAGGGAAGCGGCAAGGGCTTGCAGCAGCGTGCGGGCGGCAGCGCATTTCTCGTCGCACGGCGAACCCCGTGACCGATCCACCGGCAGCGGAAAAGCAGAATCAAGCAGCCGGGGTAGCAGCGTGGACGAGAACTCCTCGTCGATGCCCGCCAGCGTGGCGGGGTCCGCCGCCAGCGCGAGCATCGCCTGCGGAGTCGCCAGATGTTGCTCCATGCGGCTCTGGTGGCTCTTCAGCTGGTTCAGCTTGTCTTCGAGCGCCTTCAGACGCCGCCGGCCTTCCTCCAGCCATTGGGGATTGCGTTCAAAGTTCAAATAGCGGTTCCAGGTCTCGACGGCGTTCATCACCTGGCCGCGATCTTCCATCACCAGCGCTTCATTGAACAGCACCACCGGGTTGTCAGGAGCCATCTCGTCGGCGCGGCGCAGGTAATCCAGCGCCGTGGCGCGGTCGTTTTCGCTGCTCGTGGCCAGTCCGCGCTGGAAGTAGGCCGACGCGGCATCGGCCAGCAGGCTGGGCGTCACAGGTCCGGCGGCCAGCAGACGGTCGAGGATGTCAATGGAGGCGTCGTATTCTTCGTCCAGCAGGTACGCGCGCGCCTTCAGTTGCAGCAGGTGCGGGTCCGTGGGCGATTTCTCAAGCCGGCTCTCGATCTGCGCCCGCGCCGCCAGCAGAGGAGCCGACTCACGATCCATCGCGCCGCCGCGCAGGTGTGTTTCCGGCTTCACTTCGCCGTAGCTCGCGCCGGGAATGCGCAGGTCAAAGCTGCGGGAGTGGCTGTAGGCCTCGGCCAGCAGCTTCTCCGGAGCGTGCTCATGCTGCCACCACGCCACCGCTCCGGCCGCCGCAACCAGCATCGCAACCACGCCTGCGGCGGCCCAGGCAAGCCGTCCCAGCGCTCTCTTGCGCGCCGGCTGCTGCGGGGTACTGGCAAGTTCAACGGCCAGGCGGTGCTGCCACTGCGGGCTCAGCGAAGCAAGATGGGAAAGTTCCGCAGACTCCTCCTGCGACACATGCGGGGAAAGAACGCGCTGGCTCTGGCGCAGCCGGGACAGGCAGACAGGACAGACCGCTGCATGCGCCAGCAGCGACTCGACCTCGAAAGCGGACGCCTCGCCGGTCGTAAGCCGCAGCCACGCGCCCGGTTCGGGGCAGGCCTCGGCGCCTGCGGGCGAGAAGCGAGCCGCCTCCGTGGACCCTGCATCCGCGCGGGATGAGGCCAGTGCGGCCAGGTCCTCCAATGCACGGTCCAGCCCGTCTCCGGGGCTGCCAGCGTGCCCGCCGGCTGGTTGGTTCGAATTGGGGTCGCTTTTCGTCATTGCACTGTATTACCGCATATCGGGGTGGGTTTCCTTTGCGGGTCAGCCCGTTTCTTTGGCCGGTTCCGCCGGGCCGCCGGGTTTGCGCGGCTCTATCTCTTTGCGTAACCATGCGGTTACGCGGCGAAGCGCGCTCTCAACTCCCTTTGCAGATAATCCTGCAACCGGCAGCTCGGCTATCTCTTCTGCGGTGAGTCCCTGCAGGTAATACAGCCAGAAAATGGCGCGATCCCGCTCGGCGATGATCCCCGGCGCCGAGCGCAACTTGCGGTCGAGTTCTGCATAAAGCACGCCCTTCTGAATGCCCGCGCCTCCTTGCGGCGTTTCCGGCTGGATCGGCGCAGACGCATCGTTCAGGGTGACGGTCACGACCTTGCCGCCGCGTTTGGCTGAGTACTGGCGCCGGAAATAGTCGTTGGCCACCGACGAGGAAACAATGCGCAGCAGGCCGAGAAAGGAATCATCGCCGCGGGGCTTGAACTCCCTCAGGATGCGCCGCTCCTGCTCGCACAGCTTGAGGAAGATTTCCTGCACGATATCGTCTACGACGGACGGGGTGGAGACTCCCAGCCAGAGCCGGGCGACGCGCGCCGCCACCAGCGAGGCAATGGGTGCACATCGGCGCAAAAACTCTTCCCACTCCGTTGCATCGGTGGAGCGGGCGCAGGCTTTGGCCAGATCGTTGATCGGTAACATCAACTTATCCACCGCGGACTTACAGTCTATCGCAAATGAGCGGCCTGCTTATTTGTTTGCAAATAAATTACCAGCCAAAGCAGGAGCCGCGCGGCGGGCGAGGCGGCGGAGTTTCCGGCTGTGCTAGTATCCCCGCAAGCGCTCCGCCGCTGATTCCGATGGACCCTGGCATGGAAACCAACCTGCGCCCCCTCACTCTTGGTGAGATTCTCGACCGCACCGCCCAGCTTTACCGGTCGAACTTTCTGCTCTTTGCCGGCATAGCGGCCGTGTATGCTGGCGCGCTGCTGGTCCTGAGCCTGTTGCAGATCGGCCTGGAGGAGCTGCTGCAGGCTGCGCACATGGCGCGCCAGCTTGCCTGGCTCACCCTTGGCATTTCCGGCCTTTCCCTGCTTCTGGCGTTCATCTTTGCCGGAGCGGCCGTGGCGGCCAACAACCGCGCCGTCGGCTGGATCCATCTGGGCCAGCCGGCAACCATACGCGGCGCGTATGCGGGCATTCTGCCCCGGCTGGGCCGCTACCTCTGGCTCATGACGATTACGGCGGTTGTCGTCTGGCTGCCGATTGTGCTGCTCTATGCGGTCTACTTCGGCACGGTCCTCCACTTCAACAGCAACCAGTCCAAGGGCGTGGCGGGCAACCAGTCCATGCTGATCTTCGGCATCGCCACGGCCATTTTCTTCCTGCTGCTCATTCCCGCCGTCGTCTACACGGTCCTGATGGGTCTTCGCTATGCGCTCGCAGTGCCGGCCTGCGTGATGGAGAACCTCAAGGCCCGCCAGGCCATCCGCCGCAGCATCGAACTCAGCAAGGGCTCGCGCGGCCGCATCTTTCTTCTTGCCCTGCTGGTCATGGCCATTGAGATAGGGCTGCTGCTCGTCACACAGGCGGGGTTTTTCGTGGTGGGCTTCAAGAATCACGGCGTGCTGTCTGTCGGCGTTCGCGCGCTGCAGCAGGTGGTTGCGTTCTGCACCAACACTTTTGTCGCGCCCATCTATGCCACCGGCCTTACGCTCTTCTACTATGACCAGCGCATGCGCAAGGAAGGCTACGACATCGAGCGGATGATGGAGGCCGCGGGCATGGCGGCTCCTCCGCCCGGTGACGGGCAGGCCCTAACAGGATCGGCTTCTGCCGGGGCGGGCGGATTGTCGCAAGCCGGGGCGGAGTAAACTGGCGCGGGGCCGGAAAGCCTGAAAAACAACCCTGAATCCAATGCATCGCGCACGGAGGATGAATGTCAGCTCTGCGTGTAACCCTGCTCTGCCTGCCCGCTGTTCTTGGCGCCGCGCTTCTCTCTGCTCAAAGCAGCGAGAGGCCAAGCCTGAGCGTGACCTCGCCCAACGGCCAGATCGCGTTGCTGCTCTTTGATTCCTTGCCGTCAAAGGATGGCGGACAAGCGCCCACCGGGCCGCCGGCCGCCAGCGGCCTGCACTACGCGGTCGAGTTCCATGGCAAGCCGTTGATCGCCGCGTCGAGACTGGGACTGGAACTGGCAGGAAACACGGCGCTCGGCCCCGGAATGCGCAAGACCGGCGCGCAGACTGGCAGCGTCGATGAGGGCTACACCATACCCGTGGGCAAGACAAGCGCCGTGCGCAACCATTACAACGGTGTGCGCGCCGATTTCGCCGATGCAGCCGGGCACAAGCTCGCAATCGAGGCGCGGGCCTTCGACGATGGCGTGGCCTTCCGCTACATCGTGCCGCAGCAGCCGGGGCTGGAACAGGTGCGCATCGCGCATGACGCCACGGAGTTCGCCTATGTGAAGGACGCGGTCACCTACCCGCAGGTTCTCGATGGTTTCCATTCGTCGTACGAGGATGAGTACCAACTGCGCATGGTGAGCGGCCTGCACCGCGACTGGCTCGTCGCGCTGCCGTTTCTGGCCCATGAGGCGGGCATCGGATGGGTGGCGATTACCGAGGCGGATATCGAGCACTACGCCGGGATGTATCTGCGCAAGGATGCGGGCCGCTTCAGCGTAAGAGCTGAGCTTGCGCCGCGCGCCGATGAGCCTGGCGTGGCTGTCGATGCGCCCGCGCCCGTCACCGGCCCGTGGCGCGTGCTGATGATCGGCGATGAGCCGGGGCGGCTGATCGAGTCAAACATCATCCTGAATCTGAATTCGCCGTCGAAGATCAGGGACACGTCGTGGATTCAAGCCGGCAAGTCGGCGTGGGACTGGTGGTCGGGCGAGGCGGCTCCGAGTGTCACCTTCAAGCCCGGAATGAACACCGCCACGATGAAGCACTACATCGACTTCGCCTCGGCATCCGGATTCAAATACATGCTCATCGATGCGGGCTGGGCGCTGGCGCATCGCAAGGGACCGGAGGATTACGCGGCGCTGGCCGACATCACCCAGGTCACGCCGGCGATCGACATGCCGGAACTCTTGCGCTACGCGAAGGAAAAGAACGTCAGGATCTGGCTGTGGTCGCACTGGTCCTCCGTGGATAAATACATGGACCAGGCTTTTCCTCTGTTTGAGAAGTGGGGCATCGCGGGCGTGAAGATCGACTTCATGAACCGCGACGACCAGTGGATGGTGGACTGGTATCGCCACGTCCTCGAGGTCGCGGCGGAACATCACCTGATGATCGACTTCCACGGCGCATTCAAGCCCGACGGCGTGCGCCGCACTTATCCGAACCTGATGACGCGGGAAGGCGTCATGGGTAAGGAATATCTGAAGTGGAGCGCGCGCGTCACCCCGGCCTACAACGCCACGCTGCCCTTTACCCGCATGCTCGCCGGGCCCATGGATTACACGCCGGGAGCCTTCGGCAACAGCAACCTGAAGAACTTTGAAGCGCGCAACGTCATGCCCATGAGCCTGGGAACCCGCGCCCAGGAACTGGCGCTCTACGTCGTCTACGAGAGCCCGCTGGAGATGGTCTCTGACTATCCCGAGCACTACCAGGGACAGAAGGAGTTCGACTTCATCAAGCGCGTTCCGGCAACGTGGGACGCGATTCACGTCATCGGCGGCCAGCCTATGGAATGGATCTCGCTGGCGCGGCGCAGCGGGAAGGACTGGTACATCGGATCGCTCACCAACTGGGAACAGCGGGACATCGACGTGCCGCTCGACTTTCTTGGCGAGGGCGAGTACATCGCCGAGACTTATGCGGATGCGCCGGACGCAGCCGAGGTGGCCACCCACACCACGCTCACGAAGCAGACCGTCGACCGGAATACGGTGCTGCACGTGCACATGGTCTCAGGCGGCGGAAACGCGATGTGGATCCACCCGGCGGGGGAACGGTGAATTTACAGGCATGAACGGGCGCTCCCGGCGGCTGCGGAGGCGCGGTTTTCCGTTATCATCGGCGCATATGGCACTGGGGATGCGGCAGCGGAGCAGTGGCGGAGCGCTCGCCTTTCTGGCCTGCGCCGCGATGCTGGCGGCCGCGCCAGCGCGCGCGCAATCGCCGGTCCCGGCTGCATCCGTCCCGGTGGCGAGCAGGAGGCACGACGTCTCGGTGGATGAGTACCGCGCGCACCTGCAGGCGCTGACCGCTCTGGTGGAGGCCTGCGCCAAAGCGCGCGACCTCACGCACTGCGATCCGCTCCTCGTCGGGCCGGATGACCGCATTCCTCTTGCCGGCGGAGCCAGCGCCGAGCGCCGCCTGGTGCGCTACGGCTGGCTCCGGGTGCTCTTCTCAAAGGCCGAGGAGCCGGACGAGCCCGCACCCGCGCCCACGCGCGATGCAGGCAAAAGCCCACGGCAGGAGGATGCGCAGCCCGCTCCGCCGGCGACCAGCCAGATGTTGCAATTGGCCGTGCAGCGCCTTGCCCGCGACCTGGCCCAGGCAGGTGCCAGCGCCGCGCCCGAACCCGCGCACACCGCCGAGCGCAATACCATGCGGCAGGTTCTCGACGGGCCGGACTTCAGCAATCTCGAGCAGCCCACGGCGACCAACTCCATGCTGGAGAAAGCCGGCAAGTGGCTCAACCATCTCTTCCAGTCCGCAGCCGCGCTCCGCAGCCGCTCCCCGTGGGTGGGCCGCGTCCTCGTCCTGGGATTCATTCTCGCCGTTTGCGCCGGGCTCGGCTGGGGTCTGCTGCAACTGGAGCGCCGCTGGCGCGTGCGTCTCGCGCCGGAGAGCCTTGCTCCCGCGCCGCAATCCGCCTCCGCCCGCAACTGGCAGCTCTGGCTTGACGATGCGCGCCGTGCCGCCGCCGCCGGTCAATGGCGTGAGGCCATTCACTTTGTGTATTGGTCCGCCATCGCGCGCCTGGAGGCAAAGCGCCTGTGGCCCGCCGACCGCGCCCGCACTCCGCGCGAATACCTCGCGCTGGTGGCCGCCGACGATCCGCGCAGCGCCGGGCTGGCCCAGCTCACCCGCAGCTTTGAGCGCACCTGGTACGGCGGCCGTCCCGCCGCAGAAAGTGACTACCGGCAGGCCGAGCAGCTGGCCACTGCGCTCATCGCGGGCGCCAGCGCCGCAAGCCACGCAGAAGGCGGCGCGCGATGAAGTTCCTCTCCGCGCTCGATTCCAGAGATCGCCGCCTGCTGCTCTGGTGCGTCGGCATCGCCGTCGCCCTTGCCGGCCTCATCGGCTTTCTGGTGCCGAATGCGAATGGCAACGACAATCCACTGCCGTCGAGTTATCTTGCGGGCCGGCATGGCGCGCGCGCAGCCTATGACACGCTGCTGCGCTCCGGCTATCCGGTCCAGCGCTGGGAGCGGCCGCTGGCCGAACTCGCGGCTGCCGCCGGTCCGGACACGGTGGTGATCTTTGCGCAGCCCTTCTCGCGCGAGCCCGACGACATCAAGGCCGTGCGGCAGATTGTGGAGCGCGGAGGCCGCGTGCTCTCCACCGGCTTCTGGGGCGGATACATCCTGCCCGGCGGCGCGCCGGACACGCCCAGCGAGTTCAGCTTTGCCGCCTGCGAGCTGGAGCCCGAGGGACTCGACCCGCTGGCAGGCTCCGGCACAGTGTGGATGGTGCCCACGGCAACGTGGCAGGTGGGCAATCCCGCCCAGCGCGTCGAGTACACCTGCGCCGGCCAGCCCGCGGTGGTGGAGTACGACTATGGCAAGGGGCACGTGGTCTGGTGGGCCAGCGCCACGCCGCTGGAAAACGCCTCCCTCGCTCGCGCGCAGAATTTAGACCTCCTGCTCAGCTCGCTGGGACCGCGCGAGGGACGCCACTTCTACTGGGACGAGTCGCTGCACGGCGACGTGCGCTCCACATGGAGCTATGCCGCGGGTCCGGCGCTGACGCTGCTGCGCATCGGGTTGCCAGTACTGGGATTGCTGATTGTCTTCAGCTTCAGCCGCCGCAGCGGCCCGGTGCGCGAGCCCGCGCCGCCCGAGCGCACCGCTCCCATCGAGTTTGTTGAGGCGCTCGGCTCGCTCTATCGCAGCGCCGGGGCTTCCTCCACCGCCGTGGCCGTGGCGCTGGAGCGTTTTCGCCGCCACACCCTGCGCCTATGTGGGATGCGACCCGCGGCAATCGGCGCGCAGGAACTCGCTGCCGTTATCCGCCGCCGCCTCCCTTCCGCCGCTCCCAGCCTTGAATCAGACCTGGCCGCTTGCGAAGAGGCCGTGCTCAACGAAAGCATTGACCCGCGCGAGGCTCTCAGGCTGATTCAGGCTCTGCACGCGCATCAGGAAAGCCTGGCGGTGGAGGCCAAACCCGTCAGCCGCAGCGCGTAAACCGAAGACAGAAATCTCAAACCGCAGGAAAGGGCTTCATGAGCCAGGAACCGACACAAAGCGCAAGCCAGTATCCGAACCAGCCCGCGCAGCCGCAGGCGCTGCGCGCAACCAGTCAGCTCGTTACGCACGCCCGCGCCGAGCTGGGCCAGATCATCTCCGGCCAGTCCGAGGCCATTGAGGAGGTACTGATCGCGGTGCTGTGCCAGGGCCATGCGCTGCTTGAGGGCGTGCCGGGCATCGCCAAGACGCTGATGGTCAAGGCACTCGGCCGCCTGCTGGGCCTCCGCTTCCAGCGCGTGCAGGCCACGCCCGACCTCATGCCCGCCGACATTCTGGGCACCACCATCCTGCGCCCCGGCTCAGACGCATTCGTCTTCCATGCCGGGCCGGTCTTCACGGATCTGCTGCTGGTGGATGAAATCAATCGCATGCCGCCACGCACTCAGGCCGCGCTCCTTGAATGTATGGAGGAGCGCCAGGTCACCATCGACGGCGCGCGCCGCCCGCTGCCCGCCTGGTTCACAGTCTTTGCCACGCAGAACCCGGTGGACTTCGAGGGCACCTACCCGTTGCCCGAGGCGCAACTCGACCGCTTCCTGATGAAGATTCGCGTGGCATATCCCTCTGAAGCCGACGAGCTGCAGATGATGCAGCGCCACCACGCAGGCTCAGGCGCGGGGCCGCTCGAAGACGCCGCCATCACGCCCATTCCCGAGGGGCTGCTCGCCGCCGCGCGCGCCGAGGTGCGCTCCATTCGCATCGAGCCGGAGCTGTACGGCTACATGCTCGCTTTGGCGCGGCGCACGCGCGAGTGGCCCACACTGCTGCTCGGCGCCAGCCCCCGCGCGGCGCTCAGCGTGATGCGCGTAGCGCAGGCCACGGCAGCCCTGGATGGCCGCGACTACCTCGTCCCCGACGACGTCAAGCGCGCCGTGCAGCCCGTGCTGCGCCATCGCGTGATTCTCAAGCCAGAGGCCGAGCTCGAGGGTTTTGACGCAGACCGCGCGCTGGCCGACGTGGTGGCCGCCGTGCCGGTGCCGCGGCAATGATTGCCTCCTCCCTGCGTCCGCAGCCGGTCAGCGCACCATGCCAGCGGCAGCGCAGGTGGGGCTTCGCCCTCACGCGCCGCTCCATCGCGTTGCTGCTCGCGGGCTTTCTCTGGCTCATCCCCGGCTTCTGGAACGAGTCCGTGAGCTATGCCATGCTGGCCTGGGATGCGCTCGTGCTGCTGGCCGCGTTTCTCGACGGCCGCCGCCTGCCCGCCCCGTCGCAGCTCACCGCCGCCCGCTCCTGGTCCAACGCGCCCGCGCTCGACAGCGAAACGGAAATCGAGCTGACGATCGAGAACCAGGGCCGCGTCATCGTGTACTGCGAACTCGAGGACGATCTGCCGCCGGCGCTCGCAGCCGAGACAACATCGCTTCGCCTCACCGCGTTTCCGCGTGTTCCCGCCGCGGTGCGTTACCGTGTGCAGCCGCAGGAGCGCGGCGACCGGCGCGCCGGCTGGCTCTACGTGCGTTACCGCTCGCCGCTGGGACTCGCCGAGCGCTGGGCCAAAGCGCCGCTGTCGCAGACGGTGCGCGTCTACCCCGCATTGCGCACCAGTGAGGAGCAGCAGATCTTCCTCGCCCGCAGCCGCCAGATTGACCTGCAACTGCGCCGCGCCCAGCAGCGCGGCCTGGGCCGCGACTTCGAGAGCCTGCGCGAATACCGCCCCGGCGACGACCTCCGCGACATCTGCTGGACCGCCACCGCCCGCCGCGGCAGCCCCATCACCCGCCAATACCAGACCGAGCGCAGCCAGCCGGTGTGGATCGTGCTCGACTGCGGACGCCTGATGCGCTCCCGCGTCGCGAGCCACCTGAACGGGCAGTCCGCCGTCCACTCCAAGCTCGACCACGCATGCACCACGGCGGTGGCGCTGGCGCAACTGGCGCTCTACTCCGGCGACCGCGTCGGCCTGCTTGCGTACGGGCAGCACATTCAGCAGCGCCTGCTGCCGGGGCGCGGCGCGGCCCACCTGCGGCAGCTCATTGAGGCGCTGGCCCAGGTCCGGGCTGAAGCCGCCGAGGCCGACCACCTGCGCGCCACCGCCATGCTCAACCGCCTGCAGCCCCGCCGCTCGCTGATTCTGTGGATTACGGATCTGGCCGAGTCCGCCATGCGACCTGAAGTCATGGATGGCGCCGCGCAACTCCTCCGCCGTCATGTGCTGCTCTTTGTCGCCATGGCGCAACCTGAGGTGGAAGCCATCGCGCAGGCCCGCCCCAGATCCGTCGAGCAGATGTTCCGCGCCACTGCCGCGCAGGAGATGGCCGGCCGCCGCGAACTGCTCCTCGCCCGCATGCACGAGCAGGGCGCGCTCACCCTCGACCTCCACCCTGAGGCGCTCACATCGACGGTGCTGAATCAGTACCTCACCGTGAAGGAACGCGCGATGGTGTAGGAACGGCACAGCCCCATTCAGGAGGGCACTGGAACCCGGCTTCTTGACGCGTGAGGCGCTACGCGCTACAGTGCGGATATGATTCAGTCGTTCCGGCACGCGGGTCTGCAGAAGTTTTTCCTGACCGGCAGCAAGCCGGCATCCAGCCCGCACACGAGACCAGGTTGCGAAGGCAATTGACCCTGCTGAATACCGCCAAGAACGCGAATCGCATGAACGTCCCCGGATGGGACCTGCACCCGCTCAAAGGAGCGCTTGCAAACCATTGGTCGATCAAGGTGAACGGAAATTGGCGCATGACATTCACCTTTGAGAATGAGAATGCGATCCTCGTGGACTACCAGGACTACCACTAGCAGTGAGGAAAAAGTAATGGCGATGACAATGCACAATCCGGCGCATCCCGGCGAGATTCTTCGGGAATATCTTGGCAACGTTCCGGTTGGCGAAGCAGCGAAGAGGCTGCACGTTGCCAGGTCTACGCTCTCCCGACTGCTGAACGGGCGGGCGTCGTTTACAGCGGCGATGGCGCTGCGGCTCTCTGACGCTTTTGGAACCGAGCCGAGCTTGTGGCTTGACTTGCAGCAGCAGTACGACCTGTGGCAAGCCGCGCAGCGCAAACGGCCCAAGGTTCAGAAGTTCTTCCGCGCAGCCTAGGCATCGGTTCCGCTCTCACTGCCAGCGGCTGCTGATCCCTGCTCGGCGCAGCCCGATCACCGCGGCGTGTCCACAAATGCCAGTTCTCTCCTACTCTTGCTCTTGGCTGCCCGTCTCCCGCAGCCGCTTCGCCATCGCCCACTTCAGTTCGTCGATGCCCTCGCCAGTCACCGCCGAGATAGCGTGAAACTCCAGCTTCCTGCGCTTGGCGTGCGCGGCCATCTTCTTCAGCTTCTCCGGGTTGGCGGCGTCAATCTTCGTCGCCGCCACAATCATCGGCTTCTCATCGAGCCCGTGGCCAAAGCCCGCCAACTCCTTGTTAATCACCTTGAAGTCCTCGACGGCATCCGGCCGGCCCGATGCGTCCGACACATCCACCAGGTGCACCAGCAGCCGCGTGCGCTCAATGTGGCGCAGAAACTGCACGCCCAGCCCGGAGCCCAGGTGCGCGCCTTCGATAAGCCCCGGCATGTCCGCAACAACAAAGGACTCCTGGTCCGGCTCCTCGCCCACGGTCACCACGCCCAGGTTCGGCTCCAGCGTCGTGAAAGGGTAATCGGCAATCTTCGGCTTGGCGGCGGAGATGCGCGAGATCAGCGTCGACTTGCCCGCGTTGGGGTAGCCAACCAGGCCCACATCGGCCAGCAGCTTCAGCTCCAGGCGAAGGCTGCGCTCCTCGCCCGCCCGGCCCATCTCGTGCTCTCGCGGAGCCTGATGGGTGCTGGTGGCAAAGTGCTGGTTGCCGCGCCCCCCGCGCCCGCCCTTGGCAATCACCACCCGCTCGTCCGGCTGTTGGAAGTCATGCACCAGCTCGCCGGTCTCCATGTCGTAGAGCGCCGTGCCCACCGGCACGTGCAGCACGATCGAGCTGCCGTCCTGCCCGGTGCAGTTCGAGCCCATGCCGTGCTCGCCGCGCTGCGCCTTGTGCTCCGGGTTATAGCGGAAGTGAATCAGCGTGTTGTGCCGCTGCGAGGACTCCATAATCACGTCGCCGCCGCGCCCGCCGTCGCCGCCCGAGGGGCCCCCGCGCGGCACAAACTTCTCCCGCCGGAAGGCCATGCAGCCGTTGCCGCCGTCTCCGGCCTTTACCCGAATCTTTGCCTCGTCAATGAACATGTGTGAACCCGCATTCAGCGCCAGTGTCGCCGGGGGTCTACCAGCAGTCCCGGATGCAACATGGCGTCTTCTCAGTTTACCGAATGCTTTTGGGTGTTTCCCCGGGCGCTCATCGCGGCGTGCTGGGCAAATGACCCAAGCAAGATTAGAATCGCCTCATTCCTGCTGAAAATGCCGTAGAATTTATCCGACTCCGCTGCAAGAGCAGATGGACACATTTGCGCATGGGAGACCTGTGTCTTTCATCGCGCAGTCCAGCACTGTTCAAAACCGGACCCGCCGCAGAGCGGGCCGCGCAGAGGGTGTGTTTTCCCCAGGATCTTCCGCAAGTTGGTTCCTCGATGGCGGGATGGAGCTGGACGAAGCCGTTGCTGCTGGCCGCGCTGCTGACGACTGTCGGCGTGGGCACGACGGGCTTTTCCCAAATGACAGTCAACTCGCCGGCAGGCCGGCTGGCCGGTCCCCTCCAAAAGCTCCTCGCAGCCGCCGCGCATCGCATCGAGCCGTCATCGCCTGTGCTGGACCTTCCGCTACCGCCCGAGCCCCTGTACACCCTTCCGTTGGCCGGGCGATTGATGCGGCCTGCGGGCTCTGATTTCCAGACGGCCGCGGTGGACGCGGGCTCTTCGGCACTCACCACCACGGCCACCGCCGCCCAGTTGCAGGCGCTGCCCTTGTCCGGCCGCAACTGGGAGAGCTTTGTGCTCGACGCGCCTCCCGCTGCCTCCTCGGCGCACGGCCCGGTCGAGTCCTCTCCCCGCGGCGGCGAGCAGCCCTCTTCCGTCACGGTGGATAACGCAAGCATCCGTCTCGCCTTTGGTGGCCGCGGCGTGGGCCGCATGCGCTCACACGGCGCGGTGCTCATCGGCCCCGGCGCCAGCGAGGCAGCCATCCGCGCCGTGCAGTCCGTGGCTGGCGGCGCAGACGCCGAGGGCGACCGCTCCGCCGCCCGCCGCGCCAACGTGCAGACCGAGCGCGGCGCCGACGGCCTGCACGGCCAGGCCTTCCTCTTCAACCGCAGCAACCTCTGGGGTGCGCAGAATCCCTTTACCCAGTGGATCAGGCAAACAGCACCCGCCACGCTGATCGCCGTTCCCGTCTTCACCCCGCTTGCCTATACGCCCGGCGATCACAGTCTCACCCTCGGCGCAGGCGTCGGCGGACGCATCCGCCGCAGCAGGCTTTTCTGGTTCGCCGCGCTCGATGGCTACCAGCGCAACCATCCCGGCGTCTCCACCGTAAAGCATCCCGACCACTTCTTCGCGCAGCCTTCCAATGACCAGATGCAGGTGCTCAGCGCGCGCCTCGGCCTCAGCAGCGTCAGCCCAGTCTCTGAGGGCCTTGCCGCCTACTCTGGCATGTTGCAGACACTTGATGGGCTGCTCGGACCCGCCTCCCGCACCTCCGCGCAGTGGACCGGCTTCGCCCGCCTCGACTGGCAGGCCGCCGAGCGCCATCGCATCACGCTCGAAGGCAGCGGCGCGCACTGGGACTCGCCCGGCGGCGGCCTCTCGCGCACCTCGGAGATGTACGGCTCCCACAGCTACGGCACCAGCACCGCCACCGAGCAGTGGCTCCTCGGCCGCTGGGAGGCCTTTCTCACCCCCAACCTGCTCGCCGTCACGCAAGGCTCCATCGGCCACCAGGTGCAGGGCGAACCCGCCGGGCAGCCCTCCGCCTACGAGCAGACACTCAACATCAATGCGTGGGGCCAGCTGCCGCAGATGATTGTCGATGCGCGTTACGGCTTCACCATCGGCAACCCCACCTGGTTCGGCCGCGGCAGCTATCCCGACGAGCATCTCTACGAGGCGCAGGAGCAGCTGGACTGGGTGCGCGGTCCGCTCATGCTCAAGGCCGGCTTTGACCTGCGCCACAACACGGACGCGACCAGCCTCCTTCGCAATCAGACCGGCAAGTACTACTACTCCAGCTTGGAAAACTTTGTCTCGGACGCCCTGTCCTTCGCCGCCTTCGGCATCAACGGCCAGCTCAACCCCTACGACCAGCACAACTGCGACGAGACGGGCCGCGTCTGGCGCGACTCGAATGGCACGCTGCACGGGCTGGGCTATCTGCCGTGCTACACCTACTATTCGCAGGTCATGGGCCCCGGCGACTGGTGGCTCAGCACCAATGACTGGGCAGGCTACGTCACCGCGCAGTGGCAGCCGCGCAAGGACCTCGCGCTCACCGCGGCCATGCGATGGCAGCGCGAGCAGTTTCCGCCGCCTCTTGCCGCGCTCAGCAATCCCGACCTTCCGCTCACCCAGCGCCTGCCCAGCCCCGGCAACGAGTGGGGTCCGCGCATGAGCCTCGCCTGGGGCCGCGGCGAACACCGCTGGCCGGTGTTGCGCCTTGGCTATGGCATGTACTTCGGACGCACCCAGAACGCCACGCTTGAGACCGCGCTCACCCAGACCGGCTCGCTCAAAGGCGATCTGTATTTCTTCATGCGGCCCACGGACAATCTCAACACCGGCGGTGCTCCGCCCTTCCCTTACGTGCTTGCTGGCGAGCCCAGCAAAGTCGTCATGCCCGGAGCAGTGGAGTTCGCGCCCTCCTTCCGCAACGGCGAGGTACACCAGGCGGTGGCCTCACTCGAAGAAGACCTGCCCGGTCGCGTGATGCTCGCCGCCAGCGCCGTCGTCAGCCTCGCCCGCCGCCTGCCCGTCACCTGGGACGCCAACATCGACCCTGCCGTCAACCCGCAAACCATCACGTACGCGGTCGTCGATGGCAGCGGTAAAGGCCCCATCAAGACCTCGCAGATTACCGTTCCCTTCTATGCGTCATGGCCCTCGCCCACGTCACCCACTGGCCTCGGCGGGCGCCTCAATCCCAACTACCAGCAGATTATTCAGGTCGCCAGCCGCGCCAACTCCACCTATGAGGCGGCGATGCTGCGCCTCGTCCGCTATGGCCGCCACGGACTGGCAGTCCGCGCCCACTACACCTATGCGCACGCCGCAGACTGGAACCCCAACGAGAGCGTGAGCGTCGCGGGCAGCAGCGTGCTCGATCCCCGCGATTTTCGCCAGGAGTACGGCACAAGCAATCTCGATGTGCGCCACTCGGCCTCCACGGCCCTCGTGTGGGAGCCCACATGGAAGCTGCGCGACTGGGCCGGCCGCTTTGCCAACGGCTGGATGCTCTCCGGCATCGCCTACTTCCACAGCGGCATGCCCTTCACCATGCGCACTGAGGGCTCGCTCCCCCGCGAATACACCACATCCGGCACGGCCATTGTCGGCCTCGCCCCCGGCATCAACGGCTACGGCGGAGACAACCGCCTCTACGGCATCGGGCGCAACAAGTATCGCTATCCCGCCGCATGGAAGGCCGACATGCGCATGGGCAGGCACTTCAAGCTGGGCCGCACCACCCAGTTGGACCTGCTGGCCGAGAGCTTCAACCTGCTCAACCACCAGAACGTCACCGAGCTGGAGACGGTCGGCTACACCGTCCAGTCCGGCACCCGCGCGCAGCGCCTGCCCACGCTCAACTTCCTCACCGGCCTCAAGCCCGGCCAGACCGAATTCGGCCAGCCCCTCAACATCAACGCCACCAACTTCTACCGCCAGCGCCAATTCCAGTTCGGCCTGCGCCTGCGCTTCTAATGAAATATGTAAATCGCCGCGCCCGGAGGGAGCCGGGTGGTCCAGATAGGACCCGCCATGAAAATGGGTGCCCCAGGTCTCGATTGTGAGACCTGGGAAACCACGGTCCTCATCCCGGCCCTGTGGCCCGGGCACCCTACCCTTAAACAGGCAATGAACTACGGGTGCCCCATCCTTTCCGCGTTTTCTGCGGGAAGGGTGGGAAACCACGACTCCCACCCAGCCATCAGCCCGGCAGCTGGCCCACGCATCCGTTCTGCTGCATATACTGGAATTCGTGGTTGGGCCACCTGTCTGATTGAGACACGGCGCGCCCGTCTCTTCCATATGCCTGGACCTTCCAGTCCTCGCAGATCAGAAGGAACCTGATGAATCGATCTTTGGTGATGTTTCTCATACTGCTCGTTCCAGCCTTCACCGCAGCGCAACTGGCCACCCACGCGCGGCCTGCCATCACCGGAATCGCACATGTCACCTTCTACGCCGACAACCTGCAAAAGTCCCAGCAGTTCTATGGTTCCCTCATTGGCTGGCAGCAGGTTCCCGCAGGCAAGCCCGAGTCCGGCGTCCGCTTCTACGCCAATCACCTGCAATACATCCAACTCGTCTCCCCACCCGCGCCGGGACTTGAGTACCGTCTCGTCCGCGTTGCCTTCGCCACCTCAGGCGCTGAGGCCCTGCGCAGTTATCTTGCCGCGCATGGCGTCGCCGTCCCGCCGTCCGTCACCACGCAGCGCGACGGCAGCATTTCCTTCCAGATGAAGGACCCCGAGGGCCACGCCATCGAGTTCACGCAGGCCGGCCCGCATGCAGCGGGCGCGCCCCGGCCCGCCTCCATGCCGCTCAGCAACCAGATCGTCCACGCCGGCTTCGTCGTCCGCAACCGTGCTGCAATGGATCACTTCTACGGCGACCTGCTTGGCTTCCATCTCAGTTGGCAGGGTGGTTCCAAACCCGGCCAGACCGAGTGGGTCATGATGCAGGTGCCCAACGGCACCGGCTGGCTCGAATACATGCTCTACCTGCCCGCCCATCCCTCCCGCAGCCAGTTGGGCGGCGCAAACCACGTCTCGCCAGACGTCGTCAGCGTAGCAGCACTGCAAAAGGAATTAGAGGCGCGTGGCTGGACTCCAAAAGGCCCGGACCGCCCGCCGCTCCTCGGCCTCGACGGCAAGTGGCAACTCGACCTCTTCGACCCCGATGGCACCCGCGTCGAGTTCATGGAGTTCAAACCCGTCAAAACGCCCTGCTGCTCTCCCATCACTGGCCGATCGCCTGCGCCACTGCCCGGCTGGTAGGCACAACCGTGACGCACGGTCGGCCAAAATGCACAGCAGATTTCGCCACAGAATCCGAGACATGCACAGGCAAGCTGGCCAGACCCTTCGCGGTTGCCCCACCCTTGGAGTTCGCGCCAGCGAACGGCAGGGTGGGAGACCTCGAACCTCATAGCGCCGGCAGGAAAAATCCCTCCGCCCTTTTGCATATAATTTCCTCTCTATCGTGCACAATGGAATTGGGTCAGTAGAAATATGTCAGGAATGTCCCCGGCCCGTACAGAATTCCGTCGAGCCACCACCCCGGCCAGGAGCTAAAAGCTGGCGGCAGAAGGCACCCCCCCCTACCCCCCCTTATTTATTTTTGTTTTCCACAAAAAGTTTGCACATCATTTCGCGGTCCGCTTCCGCAACCTTCGCCTTCACGGTTTCTGCAGTCCGCACAGCGGCTCCGCGGCCACGCTCTTCCCGTCGAGCTGAAAGCACGTCGCTCCATCCACATCGGTCGCGAAGGCGTGTACCTTGGCCGCCTGTAGCTCGCCGAGCACTTCCTCGCGTGGATGCCCGTAGCGGTTGTGCAGCCCGCAGGAGACGACAGCCCACTGCGGCGCCACGCGCGCCAGGAACTCAGGCCGCGTGGAGGTAACGCTGCCGTGATGACCCACCTTCAGCAGCGTGCTGTGCAGCCCGTGCTCGCCCAGCATCGCCTGCTCGATGGGCGCTTCCGCATCGCCTTCGAGCAGCACAGACGTGGCCTCATATGCAACATGCAGCACCAGCGAGTCGTTGTTCGCCGGCTCCGCGCCCGGCTGGTAATCGCGCATCGGCGCCAGCACGCTCACCTGGGTGTCGCCCAGCGCGAGCGCGTCGCCGCCGCGCAGCGTGCGCACGCGGGCATGGAGTTGCGCGGCCTCGTCCAGCAGCGCGTTGTACGCCGCCACACGCGGGTTGTTGCCCACCCACAGCTCATCGGGATGGAAGTTGCGCAGCACCGCAGGCAGCCCGCCCAGATGGTCGGAGTGCGCATGGCTCAGCGCCACCACGTCCAGGTGGCGGATGCCGCGCGCCCACAGCGCGGGAGAAACAACTTCCTCGCCGATGTCGAAATCCTGCGGAGCCTGGCGCGGGCCTCCACCAAAGCCGCCGCCATCCACCAGCAGCGTCTTGCCATCAGGCGTGATCAGCAGCAGCGAGTCGCCCTGGCCCACGTCGATGGCCTCGACCAGCAGTGCGTCGCGCGGATGATCGATGGGCCGGGGCGCGACGGCGGCCAGCGCAGCCAGCAACAGCGCGGCCCATGCGGCGCGGCGCTGCCAGCGCCCTCCACGTGCCAGCATGATCGCCGCTGCCAGTAGCACGCAGAAGATTGCCGACTGCCAGGCCAGCGGCGCTGGAATGCGGAAATCGCCCATCGCGAATGAGCCGAATAGATGCACCAGGCCCACTCCAATATGGAGCAACAAGGCCGCGGCCATGCCTGGAACCACAGCGGCGGCCGGCCACGCCAGCAGCGCCAGCAGCGTGAGCAGCGCCGCGGGCAGCAGCATTACGAGCAGCGGCAGGATGAGCAGATTCACCGGCAGCGCAAAGACGGTGATGCGGTGAAAGTAGACAGCCATGGGCAGCGTCATCGCCAGCTCCACGACGCAGGAGACGACGAGCAGCTCAACACAGCGCAGCGCAAATCGCACTACCCACGGCATCGCGCGCCAGGCAATGCCTGCTGATGCCGCCCGCTGCAGCCGTTCGGCAATCATGCGTAGCGTGACGCGAAATTGCGCCAGATGGGGCGCCAGCTTCACATCAATTGCGACGAGCCGCACATCGCGCGTCGCCGTCAGATAAGGATGAATCGTACTCCGCAGCAGCGGGGCGGCCACGCCCGCAATCGCAATGACTGCCAGCAGCGTCATCTGCAGGCTGGAGTCGAAGAGGCTGCGCGGGCTTGCGGCCAGCAGGCACAGCGCGGCAAAGCCGATGACGTTCAGCGGGTTGCGTTCGCGATAGACAAGCCGCCCCAGCAGGTAGAGCGCGATCATCCACAGTGAGCGCTGCACCGGCGTGGCGAAGCCTGTGAACAGCGCGTAAGCAAACGTTGCCGCGATGGTGGCCAGCGTGGCCGGCACGCGCGGCAGCCGCAGCCGGCGCGCAATCCACAGCAGGCAGCCGGCCACAATGGCCAGATGAAAGCCTGAGACGACGAGCATGTGGAACGATCCCGTGCGCTCAAAGCCTGCGCGCAATGTGTGGGTCAAGTAGGTGCGGTCGCCGGTGGTCATGGCGGCCAGCATGATGGCGTCGTCCGGCTCAAGGCGCAGCGCCGCGGGCAGGCGGCGCATGGCTGCGGGCAGGGCAAGCAGGCGCGCGCCGGCAGCGTGCTGCACGGCGGCAATGCGGCAGGCGAGCAGTCCGCCGTGCGGCATGCCAAGCCGCTCGACGCGCGCCATGCTCACCGAGGCCGTGGAAGTGATGCCGCGGTCCAGCAGATAATCGGCGCGGCTCCACGCGCCGGGATCGCGATACGCTTCAGGTGGAAGCAGCCGGGCAACCGCGCGAATCTGCTCGCCGCACTGGAACGGCTGCGGAACGGGATCGCTCTTCGGCCAGCGCACGGTCAGCCGCACGCCGCCCTCGGCCGGAGCTTGCGCATCCGCCTCGTCGGTGACGACCTCGATGCTTGCGACGTGCAGATCGATGCGTTGCGAAGGGGCCTCGCCTGCGGGATCCTCGACGCTCTGCACCGTCTCATTGCGCACCGGCTCGGCATCCGTGACCGTGCCTTCCACGCTGCGCAGCAGGCCGTCCGACAGCGCGGCCACGGCGGGCGCCGGGGCAGGCTGCGGCTGCATCTCCGCGCACCACGCGCCCAGCAGAACCCAGAGCACCGCAACCGGCAGCCACACAACGCGCTGTGCCTTGAAGGCTGCAACGCAGCAGAGCAGAGCCACAGGAGCCAGCGCAACCAGCACGAGGCTGGGCCGCAGCCATGCGCCGTGCGTGAGGGCGATGCCGCCCGCGAACAGCCACGCAGCATGAAAAAGCGGTACCGCGCTTGGCTGGAGGCTCACGCCCGCCGATGCAGGAGGTGACACAGAGGGCCCGGTGGTCGTCGATTGCGATGGCATTGCGTGTGAAGAGGCTCTATGCGCCTCAAGCCTATCAGGCGCGCCGCAAATGGACCACTGTCTCCAGATGGAAGGTCTGCGGAAACAGGTCGACAAGAGTGACCGATGCAAGGTCGTAGCCCGCTGCGATCAGCGCGCGCAGATCGCGGGCCAGCGTCGCCGGGTCGCAGGAAACATAGACCAGCGCGGGGGCCTGGATTGCCGCCAGCAGAGCGCTGCTCTCCGCGCCAAGGCCGGTGCGCGGCGGGTCCACGACAATCAGGTCGGGCCGCGCGGCCTTGCTGTGGCGTCGCAGGAATGCGGCCGTCTCCGCGCGTACGGCTTTGCCGGTTGTGCCGCTCAGATTCGCTTCAAGAGCTGCCATAGCAGCAGGCGCGGATTCGACTGCAACCACGCGGGCAAAGCCGCCCGTGAGCCGTCGCGCGAACAGTCCCACGCCGGCAAACAGGTCCCAGGCCAGCGCGCCGCTGTGGTCTGCGGTTACGCGTTCCACCAGTGCATCCACCAGCCAGCGGTTTACCTGGAAAAACGCGCCGTGATCCACGCGATAGTCGAAGCCGGCGGCGCGATAGGCGAGAGAATCCGCTCCCCAGCGCGCAAGAGTGCGTGCTGGCTGGCTCGCGCGGCCCTCGACCACAAGCTCGATGCCTTTCAGCGCGGGAATGCGCCCGGCGACGCTGTGCGCGAACTCGTCGAAGCGAATCTTCGCGGGGTTCGCGACAAAGACGCTTGCCATCAGTGACGTTTCGTCCGCATCGCAAAAGAGCGCCACCTCGGTGGGGCGAAGCGCGGGCGCGAACTGCCGCGCACTCTCCGCCACCGCCCGCGCGCCCTGCATCAGCAGCGGCGCGGCGATGGGGCACTCGCTCACTGGAATCACAGCATGCGACCGGCGGCCGCGATAACCGGGATTTCCTTTCGCATCCAAGGCCAGCCGGATGCGGTTGCGATAGCCCCACGGCTGGCCCGCCAGCACGGCGATATCGTCGGGCGCGCGCACGCCGCCGCGCTCCAGCGATTCGCGCAGGATGGCCTGCTTCAGATTGAGTTGCGTTTCGTAGTCGGTGTGCTGATAGTCGCAGCCGCCGCACAAGCCAAAGTGGCGGCATGCCGGCGTGATGCGCCCGGGCGCTGCGGCAACAATCTCTTCGCACTCCGCGGTTGCATAGCCGCGCTTGTCTTCGACGATGCGCACCCGAGCCTGTTCGCCGGGCAGTGTGAGAGGCACAAAGACGGCCTTGCCCTCAATGCGGGCCAGGAACGCGCCGCCATAGACTGGCTTTTCAATCTGCACGAGCTGTGTGGCGGGCGCGGTCATTGCTGGCTCATGTAAAAAAGGCTCAGTCGCGGCAGGCCATAGTGCACCAGCAATTGCTTCTGCACAAACTGGTGCTCCACCTGGCGCAGTTGCACGGCGCCCATGCGGCTGCGATAGGGCGCCAGCTCGCGCGCGGCGTGCTCCTTGAGCGCCACCAGAAGATCTTCCGGCGCGGCGGCGGTGAGCGTGGCGAATAGCTTCTCCTCAAGCACGGTCAGGGTGCGTTCCAGCGCTTCCAGATAATGCGTGGCAGCGCTTTCCGGCGGCGCGGTGCGCACTTCGCCGCCAAGTTCACGCAGGCGGGCCGCGGTAGCAGCGCACGCTTCAGGCGCAATGGCGGTGGCGTCCAGCGCTGCGGCGGCCGCCTCAAGATGCGCGGCCACGCGCTCATGCTCAAAGCCCGGCGCGCGGCTCTCGGCGCTTCCAGATGCGGTGCCCGCTGAAGCCTCGCGCAGTTCTTCGACTGCCTGCATCACCGCCTGCGCGCACCACGCCAGCCCGTTGATGCGCCGCATTCTGCCGCGCTTCTGCCGCGCCTCATACTTATCAAAGGCCGCGTCGATGCCGCGCAACGCCGCCTCCAGCGGAATGCCCGCCTCGCGCCATGTTTCAATCAGCGCCCAGTCGAGCGTGGAGAGCAGCAGCAGCGACCCGCGCCGCTGCTGGAAGCGCTCCTCAATCTCGGTGAAATAATTGAAGTAATTCACGTATGCGCGCCTACTGTGCGCGGCTGCGCGAACGCGCTGCGCGGTTGCGCTCAAAGAGAATGCGCAGGCCATCGAGCGTGAGCATGTCGTCAATCTCGTCGATGAAGCGCGAGTCCGCCGAAATCTGGCGGGCCAGGCCGCCCGTGGCAATCACCCGCGGCGCAGCGCCCAGCTCGGCCATCATCCGTTCCAGAATGCCATCCACCAGTCCGATGTAGCCGTAGTAGAGGCCGCTCTGCAGATGCGTGACGGTGTTGGTGCCGATGACCTTCGACGGGCGCTTGATGTCGATGCGTCCCAGCCTTGCGGCGCGTGCAAACAGCGCATCAGCGCTGATGCCCAGCCCCGGCGCGATCGCTCCGCCCATGTATTCGCCCTTGGCTGAGACCACATCGAAGGTGGTCGCCGTGCCAAAGTCCACAATGATGCACGGGCCGCCGTAGCGCTCGAAGGCGGCGATGGCGTTCACCAGCCTGTCCGCGCCAAGCTCCGCCGGATTATCTACCAGCACCGGCATCCCTGTCTTGATGCCCGGCTCCACAAACAGCGGCTGCACATGGAAGTAGGTTTCGCACATCTGGCGCAGCGTCGACTCCACCGGCGGCACCACGGACGAAATAATGATGTGCGTCACCTGGTTGGGAGACATGCCGTTCATCTCGAACAGGTTCACCAGGAACACGCCGTACTCGTCCACCGTCTGCGCGCGGTGTGTGGTGATGCGCCAGTGCGCGGCCAGCTCCATCGGCTCCACGTCCAGCCGGTAAAGCCCAACCACCGTATTCGTATTGCCCACATCGAGAGCAAGCAGCATTGTTTTTCAGCCTATCTGTGCGGCGCGCATGCCGCCCGTCTGCACGGTGACGCGTCCATCGGCGGTATCGACCAGCAGAAATCCGTGCTCATCCAATCCAGCCGTGACGCCGGTGCAGGCCTGGGGTCCATGCACATCCACGCGCCGCCCGCGTATCCACGTCGAGGCTCGTTCGAGCCGCGCTGCAATTGCCGTGCCTGCCGATTCTTCCTGCAGTCCAGGCGTCTCGCGCTCCAGCGATTTTAGCAGGGCGACAAGCAGCGCCTCGCGGCTGATGTGCCTGCCCGCCCCCAGATCCAGAGAAGTTGCAGCCGTCGCCATCCCAGGGCCAAAGCTGCGCTGGTGCACGTTGATGCCGATGCCCACCACGGCAAAGGCCACCGCGCCGCCTTCAATCTTCGACTCCGCCAGGATGCCCCCGCATTTGCGCTCGCCAATGAGCAGATCGTTGGGCCAGCGCAGGTCGGCGGTCAGGCCGCTTGCCGCGTGAATCGCGTCCGCAGCCGCAAGCCCTGCCGCCAGCGGCAACAGCGGCAAGCGCGCGGCAGGCATCGTGGGCCGCAAAAGCACACTCACATACAGCCCCTCACCTGCTGCCGACTGCCAGCTATGATCGCCGCGCCCGCGCCCCGCCCGCTGCTCATCCGCAAAGTAGACTGAGCCGTGCGGAGCCCCGGCGCGCGAGGCCTCAAGAGCGTCCGTATTCGTGGAGCCGGTGAGCGCGGCAAAATGCAGCTTGCCTGCGAAGCTGCTGCCCGTCAGCACAGCCTCCAGTGCAGACAAATCGTACATCGCCTAGCTCGGCTCCGCGGTGATGGCCATGGAAATGTCCGCGGCCCTGGCGGAGTGCGTCAGCGCGCCCACGCTGATAAAGTCCACGCCCGTCTCGGCATAGGAGCGAATGTTTTCGAGCACAATACCGCCCGAGGCCTCGATGGGAATCCATCGCTTCTCGATGCGGATGCGGTCCACGGCGTCCTTTACCTGCGCGGGCGTCATGTTGTCCAGCAGAATGGCCTCCGCGCCGCACTCCAGCGCCTCTTCCAGTTCCTTCAGGGTGCGCACTTCCACCTGCACGCGCTGGCCCTGCTGCCGCCGCTCCAGCGCGTGCGTAAGCGCCGCACGCAGGCCGCCGCCCAGCGCGATGTGGTTGTTCTTGATCAGGATGCCCGAGGCCAGGTCGAGCCGGTGATTCGTTCCCCCGCCGCACAGCACGGCATACTTCTCCAGAGCGCGCATGCCGGGAACCGTCTTGCGCGTGTCGAGCACGTGCGCCTTTGTGCCCTGAATCGCATCCACATACTGGCGCGTGAGCGTGGCGATGCCGCTCAGGTGCTGCATCAGGTTCAGAATCACGCGCTCGCAGCTCAGCAGCACGCGCGCGTTGTGGCGAATCACGGCCAGCACCTGCCCCTCGTGCACGCGCACGCCGTCAAAAATCTCAGGGTGGCTCACCACATCAAAGCGCCTGTGAGCGCCGGGAGCCGGATCAAGCCGGGCAAAGATCTCAAGAAAGCGCGGCACCGCGCCGAGCCCGGCCACCACCATCTCCTGCCGCGCAATGATGGAGGCTGAAGCGCGCAGGCTCGGGTCGATGGTCAGGTTGGTCGTGGCGTCGCTGGTGGCCTTGTCTTCCACCAGCGCCTGCTCCAGCAATGCTTCAATGCGGTGGCTTTTCCAATCCATTTGCTTTCCTTCGGAAAACAGTTAACAGCGTACAGCGGTCAGCAATCAGTTTTGCGGCAGAGCGTCCAGCGCCGCTCGCGCCTTCTCCAGCAGCAACCTCGTCTCCGCTTCCTGCTTCTTCAACCCCTCAACCACCTGCGCCGGAGCCTTGGCCAGAAAACCCTCATTGCCCAACTGGCGCTCTGCGGCGGCAAGGCCTTTTTCGTACTTCGCAATGTCCTTTGTCAACCGTTCGCGCTCGGCAGCGACGTCAATGGTGCGCTCGTAGATAACAGCAACATCAAAAGCAGGAGTGTGATGCTTTGGCAACCCGTCGGGGATCTGCTCCACAAATCGGACCTCGCTCACGCGCGCCAGCCGCTCGACGATTCCGTGGTTATCAGCAATTACCGATTGGGTAGATGCATCGGTTCGCACCTGAATCGGAACCGCCGCCTTTTCTTCGACACCAATTTCCTTGCGTGCGGCGCGGACCTCGAAAATGAGGCTCTGAACGAGAGCCATCTGGCCGAGAGAGGCCTGATGGAGCGACGTTGCAGCGGCTTGCGGATACCGCGTCAGCGCAATCGACTTCGCCGGCGGCTTGCCGTCGTAGAGCGCGTGCCAGATCTCTTCCGTCAAAAATGGCATGAAGGGCGAAAGCATCCTTAGCGCCGCTTCAAACACCTGCACGAGCGTGGTGAGGGATGCGTGAGTCGCTGCAAGCCGGGCATCGTGCTGACCTGCCGACTCGCTGGCTTGCTGACTCGCATCAAAATCCAGCCGCAGCTTCACAATCTCCAGATACCAGTCGCAGAAGCTGCCCCAGAAGAACTGGTAGATGGTGTTCGCCGCGTCGTCATAGCGGTAGTCTTCCAGCGACTTGTTGACCTTCGCGGCAGTCGCGTGTAATTCGGCCACAATCCAGCGCGCCTCCAGCGGAGCGTTGTCGCCAACTGCGGGCATCGCACCCAAGGCCGCCGGATCGACAATAATGCCAATTTCCGCTGCCCTGTCCACGTTCATGAACAAGAACCGCGCGGCGTTCCAGATCTTGTTGGCAAACGCGCGATAGCCCTCCGTGCGGGCCACGTTGAAGGCGATGTCCGTGCCGGGCGAGGCCATCGATGCCAGCGTAAAGCGCACCGCATCGGTGCCGTACTGCTTCACAATCTCGATGGGGTCGATCACGTTGCCCTTGGTCTTCGACATCTTCTCGCGATTGGCGTCGCGCACCAGCGCGTGAATGTAGACCTCGCGGAAGGGCACTGAATCCGCCAGCGAGCGCTGGCTGCCGTCCGGCATGGGAACATCGGCGGCGAACCAGCAGCCCAGCATGATCATGCGCGCCACCCAGAAGAAGAGAATGTCGAACCCGGTGACCAGCAGGCTCGTCGGGTAAAACGCGTCGAAATCTCCGCGATTTTCCGCCGTGATGTTCGGCCAGCCGAAGACCGACACCGGCAGCAGGCCCGACGAGAACCACGTGTCGAGCACGTCTGTTTCCTGCGTAATATCGGCGGAGCCACAGTGCGCGCAGTGTTCTGGAGTCTGCCGCGCGACCGTGATCTTGTG
>JAGWRX010000191.1 GCA_028876395.1 Acidobacteriota bacterium | reverse complement strand
TAGGCGGTGCCCTGGTAGCCGACGGGAAGAGTGGTCGCGGTGGTGATGGTGACTCCCGCATCGATGGTCAGGGAGAAGGTTGCACTGGCTGTGTTCGAGACGGAGTCCGTTACCGTAACGGAGAAGCTCGTTGTGGCAGCCGTTGTCGGCTTGCCGCTGAGCACGCCACTCGATGAGAGGGTCAGGCCGCCCGGCAGCGTTGACCCGCCGGTCACGGACCATGTGTAGCCGGTGCCTGAGCCGCCCGTCGCCGTCAGCGTCTGTGAATAGTTGGAGCCGGCGTAGCCCACCGGCAGCGTGGTCGCGGTAGTGATGCTTACCGCTGCATTGACGGTGATGGAAAACGTCCCGGTGCCGGTGTTCGAAGCTGAATCCGTCACCGTGACGCTAAAGCTCGTGGTGCCCGCCGTTGTCGGCTTGCCGGAAATAACGCCGGATGTGGAGAGGCTCAAGCCCGCAGGCAGCGCGGAACCGCCGCTCACTGCCCAGGTGTAGCCGGTTCCGGAACCGCCCGTTGCCGAGAGGGTTGTCGACGTATAGTTCGATCCAACATAACCCACCGGCAGCGTGGCGGCTGTGACCGTCAGAGGCGGATAGCTGACCTTGAGGGAATAGCTCTGGGTTGCCGTGTCCCCAAAAGCGTCAGCAGCCTTGACCGTGATGGGGAAGGTCCCGACCACGGTAGGCGTTCCAGAGATGACGCCCGCGGCCGAAAGACTCAGTCCTGTCGGCAACGGGCCGCTGGCCAGCGTATAGGTCAGCGTGCCTGCTCCGCCCGTGGCGGCCACGCTGGCGCTGTAAGCAGCGTTATAGGTGGCGGCAGCCAGCGACGCGCTGGTAAAGGTGATCGCCGGCGCAGGATTGATGGTCAGGCTCAGCGCCTTCGTTGCCGTGAGGGCTGTCGCTGTGCCGGAATCGGTAAGCTGGAAGGTCAGGTTCAACGTCCCGGCATCGGCAGCCATCGGCGTTCCGGAGAGCACGCCGCCAGACGAGAGAGTCAGGCTTGCCGGCAGCGTGCCGCTGGTCAGGCTCCACTTGTACGGCGTGATGCCGCCCGAGCCGGCCAGCGTGGCCGAGTAGCCGGACCCGACCGTGGCCGCGGCCAGAGAGCTGGTCGTAATGGAAGGCGCCGCTGGAACCGTCAGCGAGATCGTCGAGGTCTTCGACGCGTCCGCAACGGAAGCAGCTGTAACCGTCACTGTAAGAGCCGAGCTGGATGCGGCGGGCGCCGTGTAGGTCGCCGAACTGGACGTCTGATTGGAAAGCGCTCCTCCGCCGCTCACACTCCACGTCACGCCGGCGGCGTTCTTGTCATTGGCCACGGTGGCGGTCAGCTTCACCGAGTCCGTCGCATCGACTGTTGCCGAAGCTGTGGCTATGGAAATGCTCAGGGGTGCTGAACCCCCTCCGCAGCCGGTAAGTCCCAGCCCGATCCCAATGAAGACCAAACATGTAAGAAGCCACAGAGAATCCCAAACCCGCTGCCCAAACGCTGCTCTTTGCATCGACAATGCCTCCGGAATTCTGGGGCCGTGGGTAGTCTTGGCGAACTACACCTTCGGCACACCATCTCTCTGCCTGTTAACGCGCAATTCCGGCGGAAAAACCGCCAGCAAATTATTGCGTTATTCCCTGAAAGTTGTAGGATCGGTAACTGCCCCCGGTCCGGCTGCCTTGACAGTGCCCGGCACTCGCCGTGTAATCATGTCCTTAAAATGCCAGTACAGGTTTGTCGCACCTGAATGGGGCCATGGAACTGAAATCCGAGGGATGGAGTCAGGTCAAGGAGCTCTTTCAAGCCATGCTTGAAGTTGAGCCCGCCTCTCGGTGTCGCATTTTGGATGAGAAACAGCTTCCATCCGAACTGCGAAGAGTTGTGGAGGACCTGCTGGACGCGCACGAAGACGCGGGCTCCTTCCTGAACGAGCACGCGGTCGCGCAGCTCACGCCGTCTTCTCATCCCTCACACGCCCGTCTTGCCGTGAACGCCCTCCTGGTGGACCGCTTTCAGGTGCGGCAATTTCTCGCCAGGGGAGGCATGGGCGAGGTCTACGAGGCCGAAGATCTTGAACTCCAGATGCCGGTGGCGATAAAAGTCGTTCGTCCTGAAATCGCCGATTACCCCGGCGCGATGAGCCGTTTCAAGCGCGAAGTCCATCTGGCCAAGCAGGTAACGCATCCTCACGTGTGCCGCATCTTCGATCTGTTCCGGCATCGGGACCCCGAAGGCGGCGACGTGATCTTTCTGAGCATGGAGCTGCTGCGCGGGCAGACGCTGGCCGAGCGGCTGCGGCAGAGCGGGCGGCTAAGTTTGGATGAGGCCGTGACGATCATTCGCCAGGTTGCCTCGGCCCTCGATGCGGCCCACTCCGCCGGCATTCTGCACCGCGACCTCAAGCCCGGCAACATCATGCTGGAGCCGGGGCGAGCCGGGGATATCCGCGCCGTGATTACCGACTTCGGCATGGCCTGGAGCCAGGACGCCAACTCGGACCAGCCCCTTACACGCAGTGGGCAGCTTACGTTCGGTACTCCCGATTACATGTCTCCCGAGCAGATTGAAGGCAAGGATCTTTCTCCCGCTTCCGATATCTACTCCCTGGGACTGGTGATTTATCAAATGATTACCGGCGCACGGGCTTTCGGAGGAGAGACGCCGCTGCTTTCGGTTTTACGGCGTCTCACCGAGTCGCCGCCTCCTCCAAGCAGGGTTCTGCCCGAGCTCGACCGGCATTGGGACAGCATCGTGTCGCGGTGTCTCGACCAGAACCCCACGCACAGGTTTGCTTCCGCCGCCGACCTTACTGCGGTTCTGGATAGGAGCACCGCTCCGCTGTTGCGGAGCCGCGCCCGCCCCCGGACCAGGTGGAGCTCGATCCGTTCCGGAATCTCGACGCACCGAGCCGCGGGTTTGTATCTGGTTGCTGCCTTTCTTGTCGTTGCCGGTGCGGGCGGCTTGTTTGCGCGCCTTTACCGGAGGCCGCCGAGGACCGACAGCCTTGCCCTCGTTCTTGCCGACTTTGTGAATACGACGGGCGAGCCGGTCTTTGACCACACGCTGAATGTAGCGCTGTTTGCAAAGTTGCAGCAGTCCCCGTTCTTTGACTTGATGCCGGACGCCAAAGTCCGCCTCGGGCTCCGCTACCTCGGAGTGCCCACCGATGAGCGGTTGACCAAGGATCTCGCCCGGCAGGTCTGTCTGCGCGAAGGCGGCCAGGCCGTCCTGCAGGGAACCATTGAAACGGCAGGCAACGGCTACAATCTTGGGCTCCGCGCCTACAATTGCGCCACCGGCGATCCGATAGCAAGCGAGGAAGTCGCAGTCGGTGTTCGTGAGTCGGCCTTGACGGCTCTGGACCAGACGGCGGACGCAATGCGTGCAAAGTTGGGCGAATCGATCGGATCGATTCGCCAGTACGATGTCGCCCTGGAGGATGCATCCACCTCATCGCTGGAGGCGCTGACTGCGTATGCGCGGGGCCTGAAGCTGACCAATGAAAAGGGCCAGATGGCCGCGGAGCCTTACTTTCTGCGTGCGGTGACCGTCGATCCTGAATTCGCGATTGCCTACGCCCGTCTCTCCTCCATCTATGCGGACATGGGCGAATCGGAACAGGCACGCGAGTCCGCAATCCAGGCATATGAACGGCGCAGCCGCACATCGGAGTGGGAGCGTTTTTTCATCCTCTCCTGCTACTACGCCTTTGCCACCGGCGAGCTTGACAAGGAGATGCAGACCTATCGGGAGTGGGGCCGCATCTATCCGCACGACACGGTGTGGCCCACGGGGCTGATGTACGACTACTCCTATTTCGGCCAGTTCGACAAAGCCGCCGAAATGGAGCGGCGGCAGATTCGAAACGCTCCGGAGACGGCAGCCGCCTACGGCAACCTAGCGCAGATTTATCTCGCCATGGAGCGGCCCGACGAAGCCGGCGCCATTCTCGACCAGGCTGACCAGGCGCATCTGCACGAGATCAATCTTGACTGGGAGCGCTACATGCTCGCCTTTTACAACAACAACGCGGCAGGAATGAATGCCGTTCGTGCGCGCGCCGGAGCCTATCCCGGTCTGGAAGAAACGCTGCTGGCAAAGCAGGCCATGACCGAGGCGTATTTCGGACGCATGCAATCCGCGCGCGCATTGACGCAAAAGGCCATGAAGGCTGCACTTAGTGACGGCGACACTGAGACAGCTTCTCTCGCGCAGGCGCAACTGGCCCTGTGGGAGGCCGAATTTGGCATCACCACCGCCGCTCGCTCCGACGCCTCGCAGGCGCTGAGCAGCAAGGCGCGCAAGGGGAGCAGGGATGTGCAGATCATCGCCGCGCTCGCTGCTGCCACCGCGGGAGACAAACAGCAGGCGGAGGCATGGATCATGCGGCTTGAGAATGCCTATCCGCTCGATACGCTGCTGCATCAATACTGGCTTCCCGTGATTCGCGCCCGCATGGCGTTGCATCAGGGAAAGCCAGCCAGGGCAATCAAGCTTCTTGAGAGCACTGCTCCGTACGAAACCGGCCTCATGGACCCGCTGCCCAGCATGTACGCGGTGTTTGTGCGCGCCCAGGCGCACCTGGCCGCTGGCGAGGACGTTCAGGCGGCGGCCGATTTCAGGGAGATGCTGGCGCATCGCGGACTGGTATCGAACTGTCCCATCGGTGCGCTCTCCCAGTTGGGTCTGGCCCGCGCGTTGTCCAAGCTGCGCGACGTTGAAGGCAGCCGCTTGGCGTACAGAGATCTGCTGGTACTATGGAGGGGAGCTGATCCTGCGCTTGAGATGCCTCGCAAGGTTGCCGCCGACTGGCGCGCCCTGCATTAGTCGTCGTGGCGCGCAGCCCTCAAGTGGACACAACCCGGACCAGCGAGATGGCGCTTCGGGAGGCCGTCATCCAATCCCGGGCGGAGTCTTTTCAGTGGAGACGCCCTCATCAGAAGTCACGGTGCTGCTGGCGCGATTGTCCGGCGGAGACAAGAGCGTGATCGAGCGGCTGATGCCCTTGGTATACGACGAACTGCATCGCCGCGCGTCAAACTACATGCGTGGCGAGCGGTCCGATCACACGCTGCAGCCCACTGCCCTGGTCCACGAAACCTATCTGAAGCTCGTGGAGCAGCGCGAGCCGAGCTTCAAGAACCGCGCGCACTTTTTTGCCGTCGCCGCCCATCTCATGCGCCGCATCCTCATCGATCACGCGCGCACCCGCCTCAGCTCAAAGCGCGGCGGAGGGCAGACGACCATCCCAATCGAAGATTCTCTGCAGTTTCGCACCGACACCCCCGTCGGCATGCTCGCGGTCGATGATGCCCTGCGCAGGCTGGCGACATTCGATTCCCGCCAGGAACAGATCGTCGAAATGCGATTCTTCGGCGGATTGAGAGTGGAAGAGATTGCGGAGGTTCTGGGCATTTCCACCCGCACCGTTGAGCGCGAATGGACCATGGCGCGGGCATGGCTTTACGCCCAGCTCAGAGAACAGGGAGCCGAATCCTGAAGTCAGGGTTTGCGGCAACAAGTCCTTCATTTGGCCCATTCATACTTCGAGCCATGATGCGCACCCCGTTCTTACGGCAATGGGGAAGCGCACGAAGCCGATGCTCTTTCCGATCTTGAATGGGAACGGGCCACCGATCTTTTTGTATATCGCTTTTGCAGCGTATCTGCGATCAGCACTGCAGGGATGGCCAGCAGCGCGGTGAAGTAGCCTGCCAGGCTTGGCGGCGCATGTCCCAGCAGCTTTGCAAGCGGGGAGATGTAGAGGAAGCAGGCCAGCAGGATTGCTTCGCAGCAGATGGCGAGAATCAGATAGCGATTTGAAAGCCAGCCGAGCTTGCCGGGCCAAACGCGCGCGCTGCGGCAGGCAAAGGCATTTGCCATCTGGCCCGCCACCACAGCGGTGAAGGCCGCGCCCGATGCAGCGGCAAACACATCTCCTGTCGGGAAGGACAACCCCGGCCTCCACCCGCTGAAGTAGAGTGTCGCCAGGAATGCAGTCATTTCGGCGATCGACTCTGTCAGTCCCAGAACCCCAAAGGCTCTCAACAGCAATTGGCGATTCACCAGGTGACGGCCGAGCGGCGGCTGGGCCAGCGCTCTCGGACTCGATGGTTCAGCTCCCAGGGCCACCGCGGGCAGAACATCGGTTCCGATGTCGAGGCAGAGCACCTGCAATACGCTCAGTGCAAGAGGAAAGCGTCCGCCGGAAAGCGCCCAGATTACGAACGGGGTCAGCTCCGCGACGTTGTCCGTGAGGTGGTAGGTAAGAAAGCGCCTTGCGTTGGTAAAGGTGGTCCGCCCCTGCTCGACGGCGGCCACGATGGTCGCAAAATTGTCATCCAGCAAAACAAGATCCGCGGCTTCGCGTGCAACATCCGTGCCGGACATGCCCATCGCGATGCCAATGTCCGCCTCGTGCAGCGCGGGAGCATCGTTCACGCCGTCGCCGGTCATCGCCACTACGTGGCCGCGGTTGCGCAGCGCGCGCGCAATGCGGAGCTTGTCCTCCGGCGCAACGCGGCTGACAACAAACCCGTCGCGATCCACCAGGGCCCCAAGCAGTTCATCATCGTCAGGCAGGTCTTTGCCTTCAAGCATCAGCTTGTCTGAGGTCCACAAGCCAACCTCGCGGGCAATGGCGCGTGCTGTTGCCGGATGGTCCCCCGTGACCATGGCGACACGAATTCCAGCGCTTCGGCAATCGGCGATACATTTCTGAACACCGGGTCTGGGCGGGTCTTCTATGCCGATAAGGCCAAGCAGGGTGAGGTCGGTTTCAATGGCATCCGGAGTTTCGGGAACGCCGGCATCCTTGAGGTCGCGAACCGCAACAGCAATCACCCGCAACCCGCGCGTCGCCATTTCCGTGACTGCCTGCGGCGCTCCGTTGCTGTCGCTGCAACGTTCAAAGATCGCTTCGGGTGCACCGCGCACAATCGCCCGGCCATGCAGGATGAGAGATGCTCTCCGGCGGCGCGGGTCAAAAGGGAAGCGACGCCGGATGGGCCACGCGGCCTCTTCGGCCTCCGTGTTCACTCCCAGGCGCCGCGCAAGCACGTCCAGCGCAACCTCAAGAGGATTGCCCATGGCGCTCCAGTGACCGCCGTGCAGGACCGCTTTGCCGTTGGAGTAAAGAGCCGCCGCCGACGCCAGTTCCCTGAGTTGCGGAAGAAGCTCCGGCTCCGCATCAATTGCATGGGCCGGGTCATAGCCGGAGCTTTGAAAAGTGGCTCGCCCTTTCGGCATCCACGCTTCCACCGCCGACATTTCATTCTGCGTCAGCGTCCCCGTCTTGTCTGTGCAGATGAAGGTCGTTGAGCCAAGCGTCTCAACGGATTCGAGACGTCGCACGAGCGCTCCTCGCGCTGCCATCCTTCGGGCTCCCATCGCCAGTGAAAGCGTCACTGTCGGCAGCAGGCCCTCCGGCACCAGTGCAACCGTTACGCCAAGCGCGAAAAGAAAGCCGTCCGTTGGCCGGATGCCCACAAGGAGCGCAATCATCAGAAACACAGAGCCTATCGCCACGGAGATGGCCGCAATGGTGCGCACGACGCGGTCCAGTTCGCGAGCCAAGGGTGTCGGCGGATGCTTGCCTGCCGACGTGAGCCGCTGGATCTGCGCGAGCCGGGTGGAACTGCCCGTGGCCGTGACGCGCCCAAGAGCTTCACCTTCCACGCTGTATGTGCCCGCGAAAATGGTCTCGCCCGCCGGCGGGCTTGCGGGAACGCTCTCTCCGGTCAGCGCGGACGCGTTGATGGAGAGGCCATCTACTTCAGTCAGCAGCATGTCCGCCGAGATGCGGTCTCCCGCATTGACAATCATGATGTCTCCAGGGACCAGTTCGTTCGCGTCGATATCCTGGCGCTTTCCCTCTCGAATGACGGTGGCGCGTCTGGGCAGCAGGTCGCGCAGCTTCTCCCCGGCTTTGTCTGCGCGATACTCCTGGATAAATGCGAATAATCCATTCAGCACGATCACGATGAAGATCGCGAATCCAAGTTGCGGCATGCCGGCGAGAATCGCAAGCCCCCCGGCAATCCAGAGCATGATGGCGAAGAAATGAACGAATTGCGACACAAGGCGTTGCCAGTGCGGAATGGTCGGCGGCGCAGGCAGTGAATTGAGGCCGTGGATCTTCCTGCTTCGCTCCACCTCTTCAGGGCTCAATCCAGTCGAGTTCCCGCTCTGTCCCTGGGATGCTGGATCAGGATTGCGCGCCGGATCGGTCTGAATGGGCAATCTCACGTCGTGCATATGGGCATCCCGCACGGGTCAACGCAGAGTTGAGCCGGCGTCTCGACTCCAGCGCAGCGCTCTGCAATGTCGCAACGCATCTAGCGTTTTTGCCCGGCAAGTGTCTCTGCCTTGGTGCGGCGCTCCGGGACCAGATAGGTGGTGAACCAGTCCGATGCCGCCTTCGCAACCTGGTCCAGCGCGCCGGGCTCTTCAAACAGATGCGTGGCGCCAGCGATCACGCGCAGCTCTTTCTCCTTCGATGCAAGCTTTGCCAGTGCCTGCCGATTCAGCTCAAGCACATCTTCGTCCAGGCTTCCGACCAGCAGAAGCGTTGGGGTGGCCACCTTGCCCAGAGCGTCGCGGGCAAGGTCCGGCCTGCCTCCGCGCGAAACCACTGCGCCAATCTGGTCGGGAAGCTCTGCCGCCCCAATCAACGCTGCCGCGGCTCCCGTGCTTGCGCCAAAGTAGCCGATCCTCAGATCCCCGGTGCGATCGAGTTGCCGCACCCATTGTGTTACCTGCACCAGGCGCCGCGAGAGCATCCCGATGTTGAATCTCAGCTCGGCGCTCCAGCGATCGATCTCTTCTTCCTCTGCGGTCAGAAGATCGAAGAGCAGCGTCGCCAGTCCGCTATCCTGCAGCACTTCGGCAACGTGACGATTGCGCGGACTGTTGCGGCTGCTGCCGCTGCCATGGACAAAGAGCACGATGCCGTGCGCGTTCTGCGGAATCACCAGCGTTCCGGCCAGTTGCACGTCATCCGCGGCAATGAAAACATCGCTCCGGCTCCTGTTCGGTGTGCCCTCCCCAACTACCGCCGCGGCGTTCTCGCCGCGCGAAAAACCCACCGGCTCAGATGCAGCAGCCTGCATCGGAAGTGGCGCGGCGCGCTGAAGAACGTCAAGCACTTCTTCGTCTGATACCTGCGGGAAGTATTCGTAAAACTGCCCCACAGCATAGAAGTCCAGCGGATTGTCGAGACAGACCAGCTCATCCACGTATGGCCTCAACCAACCGCAGGTATCGATCGGCGCCACCGGCACTGCGATGACCAGCTTTGCGGGGCGCATCTGGCGCAGCGCGAGCACGGATGCATGCATGCTGGCTCCCGTGGCAATACCATCGTCCACCAGGATGACGATGCGGCCCTCAAGCACGAGCGGAGGCTTGTCACCGCGAAAAAGAATCGAACGATCCTGCAACTTTCTCGCCGCTTCTTCGGTGATGCGCTCAATGTCGTCTACCGGGATTCCGGCAGCTTGAATGATGGATTCATTGAGGTACCGGATGCCTCCGGCGGCAATCGCGCCAAAGGCCAGCTCTTCCTGGTCTGGCACGCCGAGCTTGCGCGCCAGGCAAACGTCCAGCGGCGCATGCAGGGCACTGGCCACCTCAATAGCAACGGGCACTCCGCCGCGCGGAATGCCCAGTACAACTACATCGTTCCGGTCGGCATAGGCCCCAAGCTTCTTTGCCAGCCGAGCGCCGGCATCTTCGCGGTTCTTGAAGACCATAGTATTGCCCCCCGATTTCGCCCGTCTTGCCGGCTGGAGCGCAACATCCGAAACAAATCCCCAAGGTTAAACTTCTACTCCAATACGGAGTTGCGCACCGTGACAGGTGTCACATTGACCGCTCGCCGCGAAGCGCGCCAGACTAATGTTCAGATCATCAAACCGGCGCCGCCCGTGCCAAAACAATTGAGACGTGGATCACCAGCCATTGTCCTCGACCTGGGGTATGCTTTATGTGTCACAGGGCGGCCCGTCCGCCGTCCAGGGAGGGCAAATGTCAAGCGCCACTCCGCCCCGCCTGCAAATCGTTCCTACATTTCCATTCCGCTCATCTCGATGTCGTTGGTCCTCGTCGATTACGGCATTGTGAGAGCCTCAGCGTGCTCCTCCCAGGCAACGCCTTTGAGGGGAGCGCGAGTTCCAATTATGCCGGAAAAAAGGAGGCGCGCATATGATTAACGCGCATGAATTCGCAGCATTGGCGCAACTCCCCGAACCGCTTCTGACGGTCTATCTCAATACGAATCCAGGATTGCCGAGCAATTGCCGCTCTGTTCCAGGGTATGTGGCATGGCTGAAAACCGAAGCCAGAAAAGTGCGCTC